>NZ_JBBECH010000001.1:0-9156 GCF_040881935.1 Saccharospirillum sp.
ATGGATGCTGCGGTCCAGGCCCCAGGGATGGGTTTACGCCGACCCTCGATAGCCCTACCTGGTGGCCGGTGCGGGCGGCTGGCAACATAGCCAACCGCGAACTCCGAAGCTTGAGTTGGTCACACTTTAAGAACACAGGACATCCGTTATGAACATTCTGATCATTGGCAATGGCGGCCGCGAGCACGCGCTGGCCTGGAAGGCCCGGCAAAGCCCACTGGTAGAGACAGTCTATGTCGCACCTGGCAATGCCGGTACCGCGCGTGAGGAAGGTATTGAAAACGTCGCCATAGAGGCACTGGACCTTGAAGGCCTGGCCGACTTCGCCGCAAGCCATAAGGTGGGTTTGACCATCGTTGGTCCCGAAGCACCCCTGGTTGCTGGCGTGGTAGATCTGTTCGAACAGCGCGGACTGCCCATTTTTGGCCCCACCCAGTCGGCGGCTCAGTTGGAAGGCTCCAAGGCGTTCACCAAAGACTTCCTGCAACGCCATGCTATTCCGACTGCCTGGTATCAGGTGTTCACCGATGCGGCCGAGGCCCGGGCCTTTGTACAACAAAAAGGCGCGCCCATCGTGGTTAAAGCCGATGGGCTGGCTGCTGGCAAAGGCGTGATTGTCGCGCAGACCGAAGCCGAAGCCATCGCCGCCATCGACGATATGCTGTCAGGCAATTCCTTTGGCGACGCCGGCTCCCGGGTCGTCGTTGAGCAGTGTCTGACTGGCGAGGAAGCCAGCTTCATTGTCATGGTCGACGGCGAAACCGTGGTGCCCTTTGCCTCCTCTCAGGATCACAAGGCCCGCGACAATGCCGATACTGGCCCGAATACCGGGGGAATGGGTGCTTACTCACCAGCACCTGTGGTTACCGAGACGCTGCATCAACGCATTATGGATGAGGTCATTACCCCCACTGTGCGCGGCATGCTGGCTGAAGGTAACCGCTACCGGGGTTTCCTCTACGCGGGCATCATGGTCGCGGAAGATGGCACCCCCAATGTTCTGGAATACAACTGCCGGTTCGGCGACCCGGAAACTCAACCCATCATGATGCGCCTGCAATCGGATCTGGTTGAACTGTGCCTGGCAGCGGTACAGGGAAACCTCGAAGGTCAGCAAACGCAGTGGGATCCGCGACCGGCGCTGGGCGTGGTAGTGGCCGCAGGCGGTTATCCGGGCAGTTACCGCTCTGGCGATGTGATCACCGGGCTTGATATGGATCTGGGCCAGGATGCCAAAGTCTTTCAGGCCGGAACGGCACTGAACGACCTCGGCGAGACCGTGACCCGGGGCGGGCGGGTGCTGTGCGCCACCGCGCTGGGGCAGAGCGTCAGCGACGCCCAACAACGTGCGTACGACGCCATTCACACCCTTCATTTCGACGACTGTTACTACCGCACCGACATCGGTCACCGGGCCATCAACCGCTCCTAGGAGTCTGTCGGACTTAGAATGAATCGGCTGCGCGCGCCCTGACTTGGGGCCAGTGGCCGTCGGCGTTATACTGCGCCCACGCGGGCGTTACCATTGGGTAACCGCCCAGGGATGTTCGGTGCTGGAGCTCCGCCTTGTGAAAATCAATCGACTGATCCAACGCGCCAACCCCGTCAGGCGGCTGTTATTACTAATATCATTGCCACTAGCCAGCCTGGCCTTGGCCGATGAACCCATCATGCTCAACCAGAGCACACTGGACATCAACATCCTTGAGCATTCGGATTACCTGATTGATGCTAACAACCAATATTCAGTCTACCAGTTGCAGCAGGAAGGGCTGGCCAATCAATTCACACCCCTGCACAACCCGCTCCTGCGCAGCGGCTTGTTCGATGGCGCCTACTGGATACGGGTACCGGTTAACAACCCCGGCGGGCAAACCGAGAACTATTCCTTTTTTGTTGAAAGCCACTCCAATCATCTGATCGAAATTCACTACCCCACCATCAACCCGACCGCCTTTACCAGCTTCAACGACAGCGCTGCGGCCCTGACGTTCAGCAGCATCCGTTCCGGTGCGAGCGTGCCGCTAAACAGTCGTCCTGAACCACTGGGCACCTATGTCCTACCGGTTCCCATTCAGCCGGGCAATCAGTACCTGTACATCAAACTGCAGTCAGACGACCCACTGAACACACTCATTTCTGTCGTGGATGAGCGTACCCTCACGCTCAGGGTCGCTCGTAGCCTCAGCACCCACTCGGCGCTGTTCGCCGTGCAGTGGGTATTGGTCCTAATGGCCCTGGTGGCCTGGATCAAGTTGCGATCAGCAACAATGGCCTGGGCACTGCTACTCAATCTGGGCTTTATCGCCATCAATGCGGGCTGGAGTGGCCTGGCCTCATTTCTTGTCCCCAGTCAGGGGTACCTGGACATCCACGCGCGCAATATCGGTGGAGTGACGGTGTTATTGAGTATGCTGGGCTTGCTGGCCGAGGTTCGCAAGGACGACTACCCGGGCTGGCTGAGGGAAACCCTGACTTGGATGCTGCGCCTGATGGCCGTGCTGGCAGTAGCAACCTTACTGCCGCTGTCACGCACCATCAGCCCACTGTTACTGACGCTGATCCCTCTACTACTGCTGGGCTTTATCGCACTGTGGCTGTTCCATCGTGATGCCAAGGCTGGCTATGAAGGCTGGCTGCTGGCGGGCATAGGCAACGTTCTGATCATTTTCATCGTGATCATGACCGCCAGTCTCGGGCTGATTCAGAGCATTGCCCTGAATGCCTTTGCCCTGCACAGCCTGGCGATAACAGCCACGCTTATTTTCGGCTGGGCGGCTTTTGGTGTGGCTCGTAAAAGTAACTCCCGACTTGCCGTCGACGGACTCGACCTGCCCAATCTGCACTGGCCCTTGCTGCGCAAGCTGAACCACGAAATGCGTGGCCCGATCAACGGCGTACTCGGCATGACCGAGCTGCTGCAGGACACCAGCCTGTCAGCGCACCAACAGGAGTACGTTAACACCGTACAGGCCGCCGGGTTTTCACTGCTGCGTCAGGCCGACCAGCTACAGAACCTGGTGCGTATCGGTCTGAATCGTCTGCCGGAAGGCGAAGATGAATTCGATCTGTACGACCTGCTGGAAGACGCCATTCAACCTTATTCACGCCTCGCCCATGCCAAGCAACTCGAACTGGTGATGGACGTTGACCCGGAATTACCGACCCGCTATCGCGGCAACGCCCAGATCATCGCCCAGGTTCTGAGCAATTTGCTCGACAATGCGCTGAACTATACCGACAACGGCGAAGTCCTGATCCAGGTCAAGCCCTGGCATCACCACCGCATCCGGTTCAGCGTAACGGACACCGGGCCAGGCTTGCCAAAAGAGTTGAAAAACAGCCTCTTCGACTTTCCAGCCGTGCGCGCGGAAGACCAACTGGCGCCCCGGGATATGCACCTGGGCCTGCCCATCACTCGCATTCTGGTTGGTTTGCTGGGTGGGCAAATAACCTTTAGCAGCGAGCTGCGTATGGGCACGACGTTCTGGATCGACGTGCCGCTGGCAGAGATAAGCGCCACCACCGAGGTCGATGACTACTCGATACAGGATCTGGATCAAATGCGCCTGATGGTCGTCGACGACAATCTCACCTGCCGCAAGGTCATCGAACATCTGGGCATGAGCTGGGGCATGGATGTATTCAGCATGAGCAACGGTCAGTCAGCCCTGGCCAACCTGCACAACGAATACCACAAGGGAACGCCGATTGATGTGTTGGTGCTCGATCAGAACATGCCCAGCATGACCGGCATCGAACTGGCTGAACGCATTCGGGCCGACAGCGGCCTGAACAAGGACATCATCATCATCATGTTGACCGGGGTTGATGTCGGTCATGTCGATCTGGACGAAAGCCGGCTTAATATTCAGTATCTATTGACCAAACCGGTATCTGGCCGGGCTCTGAAACAAACTCTGATGCAGGCCATGCCTGATATTCAGGCCAACCGGGATCGTATCCATGCCAAGAAATCTCTCTTTTTCTGACCGTCTGGTAGCCCAGCTGGACAACACGCTGAAAACGCTAACGCCCGGGGCTATTCAGGCACGCCAGCCACTACCGGGGGGAGACCAGCAGGCCCCAGCCCTGACCACCGACCAGACGCAACACATAGCGGGATTGATGCGCATCAACCATACCGGAGAGGTCTGTGCTCAGGGTTTGTATCAGGGGCAGGCACTCACAGCCAAGCTGGTGCAGGTGCGGGAAGACATGGAACAAGCCGCCGAGGAAGAGCTAGACCATCTAGCCTGGTGCGAACAACGATTGATAGAACTGAACAGTCGCACCAGTTACCTGAACCCGGTGTTTTACGGCCTTTCCTACGTTATGGGTGCGGCGGCGGGCATTGCTGGCGACGCCTGGTCACTTGGGTTTGTAGCCGCTACGGAAGATCAGGTCAGTACGCATCTGCGCGATCATCTGCGCCAGATTGACCAGCAAGACCCACGCTCAACAGCCATCCTTGAGCGCATGCTGACCGACGAGGAACGCCATGCCGAGCACGCCCTCGCAGCCGGCGGGCGGGATTTTCCACCCCTGGTCAAACAAGCCATGACGGGAATCTCGAAAGTAATGACGAAAACCGTTTACCGGATTTAACGCGCTTCTTACCAGTTTTAACGCACTTCCGGGGTCACCCGAAAAACCTCTTCCGGCGTGGTAATACCAGTCGCCACCTTGCGAGCACCGGATAAACGCAGACTGAGCATGCCCTGTTTGATGGCGTGCTTGCGAAACTGTTGCGGATCGCAATCATCCGTTACCAGCGCCGCCAGTTCACCGCTCATCAGGAAGCTTTCGTACAACCCTGAACGACCGAGATAACCGGTATTGCGACATTCCAGACAGCCCACCGGCTGATAAAACGCAGCTGGCTTTGGTGCCGACCAGGGCTTGACCAGTTGCTGCCAGATCTCGTCACTCGCGTCCGTGGTAGTCTTGCAATGCGGGCACAGGGTTCTCACCAGGCGTTGCGCCATGGCACCCAGTACGGTGGCTTTGATCAGGTAGCTGGGGACTCCCAGATCAAGCAGGCGCGTAATGGCGGTGGGTGCGTCATTGGTGTGTACGGTCGAGAGTACCAAGTGACCGGTCAGCGCAGCTTGCACGGCCATCTGGGCCGTTTCCAGGTCGCGAATCTCACCAATCATGATAATGTCCGGATCCTGACGCATCAGGGCGCGAATGCCATCAGCAAAACTGAGATCGATGTTCTGCTGAATCTGCATCTGATTAAAGGCTGGTTCCACCATTTCAATTGGGTCTTCAATGGTGCAGACATTCACTTCCGGAGTCGCCAGTGTGCGCAGTGTTGAATACAGCGTGGTGGTTTTACCCGAGCCGGTGGGGCCCGTCACCAGAATGATGCCGTTCGGGTTGCGGATCATCTGCTTCCAGTTGTTGAGATCTTCATCTTGCAGACCGAGCGCAGAGAAACCCTTTAGCAGCACTTCCGGATCAAAAATCCGCATCACCAGTTTTTCACCGAAGGCGGTTGGCAAGGTCGACAACCGCAGCTCAACTTCCTGGCCTTCCGGCGTCTTGGTTTTGACCCGTCCATCCTGTGGCTTGCGCTTTTCCGCGACGTTCATCCGGCCGAGTATTTTAATGCGGCTGACCACCGCCTGCCCCACCTGTATCGGCATCTGATACACCGCATGCAGAATACCGTCGATGCGAAACCGGATATGGGCGTAATCCCGGCGCGGTTCAACATGAATATCACTGGCTCGCTGGTCAAACGCGTACTGGAATAACCAATCGACAATATTAACGATGTGTTCATCGTTGGCCTCGACATTTTGCAGATTGCCGAGTTCGACCAATTGTTCAAAATTTCCCAGCCCAGCCGCTGACTTGCGGCCGACAGCTCCGGATACAGAGCGGTTCAGGGCATAAAATTCGAGTGAAAACCGATCGATATCTTCCGGGCTTGCCACCACCTTGCGTATGGTACGCCGGGACACCTGCTCGATAGCCTCTTCCCATCCGGTCAGCAGAGGCTCGCTGGTGGCGATCTCCACCACCTCGTCTTCAATCACCAGCGGCAACAAATTGTAGCGACGCGCGAATTCATAAGACATCACATCGGTGATGCGCGTAACGTCGATTTTGAGCGGGTCAATATTTCGATAGGGCAACTCAAGGTGCTCGGCGAGCCAATGGGTCAGAGCATTGAGACTGAGTTTTTTGGTGGGGTTTGCCTGATCAGTCAGTTCGAGCATGGCCAGGCGTTGTAACGGGTGCTCCTTGCCCGGACGCACCTTGCGGCGCGCCCGGTCAGTTTGCTCGACACTCAGACGGCCATCGCCCTGTAGCGCTCGCAACACGCTGTCTATTTCAAGCCGACCCGGCAACAAGGAGACAGCGGCCAAGGTTACACCTCCAACACGGCATCCCGGGATTCAAACAGACGTCCGGCCAGCTGCTTGATATCCCGCAGCAAGACGGGTTGGCTGCGTGTCCAGCTATAGACCGAGGCTTGTTGTTCCAGTGGCAGATCGTTCAACCACTCATGCAGTCGGCTGACTACATCCATTGCGGACAGTTTCGAGAGGTTGTCTTCAAGCGCCTGAAGTTCAGCCTGGTAGTGATCCAGATCTTCACTGTAGAGGGTATTGAAGTACTGGCACAGCATCAACAGCCGGTGTACGGCCGGGTACTGAGCCAGAGCATGACTGGTGCTGCCAGCGAACTGATCCGGGTTAAACGCCTGCCAGGCGGTAGACAGGGAGCGATCCAGTCCGTCACTTACGGCGACTTCAGACGCTCGTTTGTGATCGTCGGACTGATCTTCCCGCCAGCTGCGCAAATGCAGCCATTGCGTCATCGACATCAGGGTATGACCGAAATCCGCATTGGACGCCAGATCTTCAATACCCTGCAAAGCCCGAATCGCCTTCGCCTGCTGCAAACTGACCGCGATGTTTTCCGGCTCGCTGCGTGCATCCTGACTGAGCGCGAAGCACGCTGGCCACCAGGACACCAAAGGCCTAATTGCGCCCTCCAGCCAGCCGACCCAGGCTTTAACCTGAAGACGGTGCCGGGTGGGCAGAATATCACTGAACCATTCGAACTCGGTCTGCATATTACCCAGCGTTACCAGCATGGCCTGCACCTGAGACCACTGCTGCGTCCTCCAGAACGAATCCCACTGCCGTTGCAGACGTTCAAGCTCATAGCCGAACAGAGCACAGAAAGCGCTCTCCATACTCTGTTGGGCGACGATGGCGGGTAATGGCAGGTTCATCGGGGCCGAAGAATTCAGCAAACGGTAACCTCGTTCCGCCTTGGAAATGTCAGACGGCACCAGAGGGATACTCCGGGTCAGCTCCTGGGCCAGCGACAGCAAGGCGGTCAACCCACCCGATTTAAGTTCAAGTTCCACTTCACTGATTGCCTGACGTTCATCACCCGCCGATACCTGGCCTTCATCCAGCACCACTTCAATTTCAGCTCCCTGATGCTGCACCAGCCAGCGGTGCCGGTTAAACCCTGTGGTGAATAGCGGCACCAGCTGGTTTGCCGTTACTTCGCCCGGCAACACGCCGGCGGGGAATTCCGACAGTTCGAGTTGACCGTCGGGCCGTTCCACTTCCCATTCATCCCGCTGATGCAAGCCGCCAATATTGGAACCCCGGGTTTTCAGCGTCTGTACACAGTGACCCTCCTGAAAACGCAGACGCAGCGCCGTGCCAGCCTGTGTCAGATGTTGTTCAGGCGTATCGTAATACTGATTTTCGAGCGTGCAGGACTGGGATGGCAGAGAGGACAACACCGGATGTGACCTGAAGGCTTCGACCGCCGTGGGACGAATACTGAGCTTCAATTCGATTTCCTGACCCATGAGACTACCCGTTTTGCTGATGCTTATAGTTGTGATTCAGCCGGTTTGATAACCACCCAGCTTAGATGGCAATAAAGCGGCCCGGCTGGCAACCATCATCCTGATGGACGATGTATTCTTTGTGTCAGTTTACCTTGCCGGGCCGGGGTGTACAGTCAGGAATAGGCGATTTTCATCACACTTTACGGTCCATACGGGCCGATTGGTCATATTTACAGCATAACTGTTCATTGTTTGAACAATTAGGTGTTAACTGCTGGGGCCAGGGCCATTGCTCATGTTGCGCGAATAGAAAATTTCCTGCATTTCCCGCCAGAGTCGCTCGGTGATGCTGGTCAGTTCAGCCTCGGAATAGGCATCAACACCACTGCCAAACAAGTAATTCTCAATATTGAATTCTTTCAGCAGCATCTTGGTATGAAAGATATTCTCCTGATAAATATTCACATCGATCATTTCATAGGCTTGCTTGGTGTCTTCCGCCAGATAGTTCTGGATCGAATTGATCTGGTGATCGATGTAATGCTTGCGTCCGTCCACATCCCGGGTAAAGCCCCGAACCCGGTAATCCGTCGTCACAATGTCACTGTCAAAAGAGTGAATCAAAAAATTTAACGCCTTCAGCGGTGAAATAACCCCACAGGTACTGACATCAATATCAGCCCGAAAAGTCGAAATGCCGTTATCCGGGTGGCTTTCCGGATAGGTATGGACGGTAATATGGCTTTTATCCAGATGCCCGACTACCGAATTGGGCATAGGACCCGGCGTGGCGATGGAAAAGTCCTCACTGCCGTCAACCGGATACTCTGAAATCAGAATCGTGACGCTGGCACCATGCGGCTCATAATCCTGACGCGCGACGTTCAGGATATTGGCGCCAATAATGTCGGTTACCTGAGTCAGAATCTCGGTTAGCCGATCCGCGTTGTACATTTCATCAATATAGGCAATGTACTCGTTCTGCTGCTGCTCGGTTTTCGCATAGTTAATGTCGTAAATGTTAAAACTGAGCGATTTGGTCAGGTTATTAAACCCGTGTAAGCGCAACTCGTCATTCATTTGCATTAGAACCTCTTACAGGCCGGCAATTTCAAGGGACTGAACAGTCAAACCATTTGTCCCACGGGGCACAGCACAGCCGGGCTGTACTTGAGCGGGCCGTATTATGCGGATCACACCCTGATGAGCCCAGCTTTTTTTGGTGAATTTTCTACGGCTTTCGTTGCCGCACCCCGGTGGCAACCGTCACTCTAACCCGTGCCAGGAGTCCGTGCCGACCGCCGGGTAGGCCTGTCCGG
>NZ_JBBECH010000002.1:0-9010 GCF_040881935.1 Saccharospirillum sp.
TGCGATTGGAGTAGTATTTGCAATTGCGTTGGGTCAGTTGGACTGAGGCCGAAGTGTGGAGCGGGTCAACATGAAATTCAGGACGCATGACCCTCTGAGGCTGAGGATGTTTTTCAACGAGGCTTGAAATCCATGCCGGCCACAATCAGGTTTCCGGCGGCTTAGCGGCGCCGAAGCGCGGGCCCGCCTGTGTTTCACGCCCGAGAAGCTGCGTCGCAAGAAGGCCGGCGAAGGCGAGGAGGAGATCGAGCATCGCGGCAGTATCCTCGAAGAGCACGGTGAATACCGTAGAACGATAGAGAGACCAAGCACGATGTAGTTGACGAGGAAGTTCGTGACGGTTCCGCGCTCGATCAGGGTAATATGCCCCGCCGAACAGACAGGGCGGTCGGTTACCCGGCTTAGCTGTTTTGAGCAAGTGTATCGTTTGTCACGGTAATATCTGTGCTCATACCCGCTTGATAGTGGCCGGGAATGTTGCAGGCTGCTTCGACTTCAATGATCCGGTCCCCTCACTACACAGACAGAACTGCCTTGCTTAGCAGGTCCCGTACCAGGCTGGCAACTGCTTTCAGTTCATCGTTTTCAATGGCGCTCATTGAGGCCACGGGGTCGATGGCGCTTACTTCGACGCCGTCTTCGACTGATCGAAGAATGACGTTACAGGGCAGCATAGCACCCGCGCGGGGCTCAATACTGATGGCTTCAAATGCCATCGTTGGGTTGCAGGCCCCGAGAATTCGATAGGGCGCCATCTCTTTATCCAGTTTCTTTTTCATGGTGGACTGGACATCAATTTCTGTCAGTACGCCAAATCCCTGGTCTGCCAGGGCTTGACGGGTACGTGCGTCGACGGTATCGAAATCAGCGTTCTGTATAAGTCGGTTGATGGTGTAGTTCATCGTGTTTGTACTCCATTCAGGATTATCAGGTTGGTATGTGGGCCTGGATAGGAACCATGAAGTCCGATGGCGCTGGTTTAAAGGGTAAATTAGAATATTTCAATATTAACTGGGGTACCGGACAGCTCCGGGACTCTCTTCGCTTGGCTCGGTGGACCTAACTTTTGCGTTATACCAGCACCCGGCACTGCAGCTGTTAACCAACCTAATCTCATTGCTTTACCCTTACCCTTATCCTGTTTCTGCTTTCACCGTTACCTTTCGCTAAACAACCTCAAACCAGTTCATCATCCATGGGCACGAACCCGGCCATGAACGCACCAAACAGGATCATGAGCTCCCCCGCCAATCCAGCCTTTTGCTGGTATTGGCGAAAGAATTGTCCCAGCGCGGTAGTGCCAGCGCCCAGGGCGACAAAAACGAGTGTGAAGCCCAGGATAAACATGGTGCTCAACACAAGCCGCCACAGGCGATCACCCTGACCGGCCTGGCCTCCTATAAAGGACAGATAGCCAGACACCAGGCACCAGGGGCAGGGTGCAGGGTGAAAAGAATGACACCAAACCCCCAATGAAAGCGGTTAGTAGTCTAAGGCTCTCCAATCCGCTCATGGGTGAGAATGATTATTGTTGCCGTCGGGTGGTTCGCTGAACGCGAGAAAGTACAGCAACCCCAGGTTCAGTATGGGAACCAGTGCCAGTACACTGAGAATGCCTGGGAATCCAAGCTTTTCGCAGATTCGCCATAATGGTATGACCACCAGTGCAGCGACCAAAGGCCACCAGAACAAGTGCAAGCCCCAACTCATATCCATCATCATTTTGAATTCTCCCGGGTCAATTTAAGAAATTGCGTGGATGTATGGGATAGCTCAGTTTGAGAACTCTCATCCTACGCGTTCTACTCCAATTCGAAATAAAGTGTCGTTCAAGCAATCAATTCACAGCCGATAATTCGTCATGTGGTGAGATCAGAAGGCAGTAGTTTAGCTTCTTTTCTGAACGTAACGATAATTAAACGATTGAGGATCAGAGACTGGGTGGGCGATCGAGAGAGCTATGATAGCCCGAGTGGAGGGAATGATTGAGCGGTTGTGTATAGCGCTCAGTTTCCTGTGGCGCACTTTCGACCACACTTGTAGTGACCTGCGCTAATAGAGGTAAAAACAAGGATGTATCTAAGCGTGAAGGTCGTCATCGCGGGCGTCGCTAGCTTGAACGAACAGAGAGGATACTCGTGGGGCAACCGAATTTTCAGTCGAAGACATCTTTTTTACCAGTAGAGTCAGCCGATGATTGGACGCTACTTACTGAGCGATCTGATACTTCGAAACCCTACTGTCTGGAACATCCGTGTCCCGTTAGCCCCATGTTAACGGCTAGACTCCGTAAACAGTTCGTTCGAATACCCACCAGCCTGCCATCAAGGCTATCGCGATGGATGCCGGGTTCGTGATGTAGCTCCGGTACCAGTCCTTGTTCCTGAACCAGACGCCTACAGCCATAAAGCACAGGGCAATAACGGTCAACTGTCCGAGCTCAACCCCGATGTTGAAGCCGATCAGACCTGTAATAAAGTGATTTGGGCTTAACCCTATTTCCGTCAGAACGCTGGCAAAGCCGAGGCCATGCAATAGGCCAAATCCAAAAATAACCGCAGGTCGCCATTTGCTAAGATTGCGTGACCAAAGATTTTCGACGCAAACGTAGACAATAGAAAGCGCGATTAATGGCTCCACAACAGCCGCTGGTATTGTCACGATACCCAGCATACCCAGAGCGAGCGTTACCGTATGCGCCAGGGTGAAGCTGCTTACTTGCCATAACAAAGGCTTTAATTTTGAGCTGAGCAGAAACAAGCCGACCACGAACAAGATGTGATCGAGCCCTTTAGGCAAGATGTGTTCGAAGCCAATAACAATGTAGTTTGAAAATATTGAAAAACCGCTTTGTTTTACGGCCCCGGTGATATCAAAGGACCCTGTGGCCACACCGGGCTGAAGATACTCTGTATAGATTTCCTCTCCGGCTGCGGAACTGACCCGCAGAGCTGACCCGCCAAACTGTTCATCCCATTGCCAGTCCAGGCTTGAACTGCCGACTGGCAACGTGCCGGTAAAGGTAATGACAGCATCTCTGGCAAGGTCCAGATCCGGCTCAGTGGTTAGGGTAAGGCTCGGTTCAGGCAGGTTGACATCGATGCCATCAGCTTGGAAGTGGATGCCGTTTATCAGCTCGGGGGCAAACGCCTCGAAAACAGGTGTCAGCTCTTGCTCGGACATGGCCCGATATCGATCGTATTCAGCGGCCTGGGGCGCGTCATTGGTGTCGGTAACGTCCGGTCCGATCCCCGCCAGGTAGGTCTCAACGCTGGTTTGAATGTCTATCCTGTAGGTTCCGTTCTCTTCGAGAGACAGATCGATGATGGCCGGTCGAATTTCATGAGCCGTTGAGGCTGTGCTCAGGGCCAGCAAAACAACAAAAAGGCCAGCAAGGGCCTGCTTGGTGGTAGAAATCATGTGTTAGAGTCCATTGCAGTTATTATTTGAGCGCTATATGACCAGCGTTAACGGAAATATGCTGTTCACGAGCCAGTGTATACGAAGCAAAATGGACTGCCGATGCATTTATTGGGCACTTAAGGGTGGGATGCTGATCCAAGTTGGTTGTCAGCAGCCCGGATGAGGCGGATCACTTCCCTGTGATCACGGGGGTTTGCGGATCAGGCGAACTGCTCTTCCTCAGTTGAACCGGTCAGAGCGGTAACGGACGAGGTGCCGCCCTGAATAACCGTGGTCATGTCGTCGAAGTAGCCGGTACCGACTTCCTGCTGGTGTGCCACAAAGGTGTAGCCCTTGTCGGCGTCTTTGAATTCCTGCTCCTGCAGTTCAACGTAGGCCGACATGTCCTTGCGGGCATAGGCGTGGGCCAGGTTGAACATGCCGTGCCACATATTGTGAATACCGGCCAGCGTAATGAACTGGAACTTGTAGCCCATGGCCGACAGTTCAGTCTGGAACTTGGCGATGGTCGCGTCGTCCAGGTTCTTGCGCCAGTTGAACGAAGGTGAACAGTTATAGGCCAGCAACTGGTCCGGAAACTCCTTGCGGATGGCTTCGGCGAACTTGCGCGCTTCATCCAGATCTGGTTTGGCGGTTTCACACCACAAGAGGTCAGCATAGGGGGCGTAGGCCAGGCCGCGTGAGATGGCCTGATCAATCCCGGCTTTAACCCGGTAGAAACCTTCGTTCGTGCGATCACCGATGATGAAGGGAGCATCGTAGGGGTCGCAGTCGGAGGTGATCAGGTCGGCCGCGTTGGCGTCAGTCCGGGCCAGCAGAATGGTCGGCACGCCTTCAACGTCGGCCGCCAGGCGCGCTGCGGCGAGTTTTTGCACGGCTTCCTGAGTCGGTACCAGTACCTTGCCACCCATGTGACCGCATTTCTTGACCGAAGCAAGTTGGTCTTCGAAATGCACCCCGGAGGCGCCAGCGCGAATCATGTTTTTCATCAGTTCATAGGCGTTCAGAACTCCACCGAAACCGGCTTCGGCATCGGCCACGATGGGCGCGAAGTAGTCGATATAGCCTTCATCACCCGGGTTCTTGCCGGTTTTCCACTGAATCTGGTCGGCGCGCTCAAATGCATTGTTGATGCGGCGGACGACAGTGGGCACCGAATCGACCGAGTACAGTGACTGATCCGGGTACATGGTTTCAGAGGAGTTGGCATCGGCGGCGACCTGCCAGCCCGACAGGTAAATGGCCTGAATGCCGGCTTTTACCTGTTGCACCGCCTGGCCACCGGTCAGGGCGCCCATGGCGTTAACGAAGTCTTTTTCCGGGCGAAAGGCCGGACGGCCGCCCTCGTTAATCAGTTGCCAGAGTTTCTCGGCACCGCGAGTGGCCACCGTGTTGTCACGCTTCAGCGAACCGCGCAGACGCACCACGTCTTCAGCGCTGTAGGTGCGCTTTACGTTCTGCCAGCGTGGGTTGATGTCCCAGTCTTTCTGGATGGCTTCGATCTCGGCTTGGCGGCTGTAGTTTCCAGTGGTCATGGTTGTGCCCTCTCGGCGTTGCGGTCTAGTTGTAGTGAGTTATTGTGTGATCGTTGTTTTTGCAGCAACGGTGTGTCTCTGCAGCGACCTTGACTTCACATTAGAATCGCCAGTCTGATTTGGCCAATTTATAGTTATTATTTTCAGTATTCACGGGGTGAATGATGGGGGTGCCTTGAGTATAATCCGGTTCTGAACCGTGACCCTTTCAGAAACAGGAGAGACAGATGCAACTAAGTCGCATCGACATGAACTTGCTGGTGTATCTGGACGTGTTGCTGCGCGAGCGCAGTGTCACCCGGGCCGCCGATAAACTCGGCATCAGCCAGCCGGCAATGAGCAACGGCCTGCGCCGCCTGCGAACCCTCTTTGACGACCCCTTGCTGATCCGCACCAGCGAAGGCATGACCCCAACCGAGCGCGCCCAACAGCTCGAGCCCATGCTGCGCACCGTGCTGCAGGATATTGAGCGAGCCATTCAGCCCCGTTCCGATTTCGATGCCGAAAACAGCCAGCGGGTGTTCCGCATCATGGTCAGCGATTACGCCGAATCGACCCTGGTACCGCCGCTGTTGCGGCGTTTGCGCGAAGAAGCGCCGAACGTCATTCTGGATCTGATGACCCCCAGTGACGTCAGCTTTCTGGATGTGGAGCAGGGTAAGGTCGACATGGTCATCAACCGCTTTGACGACATTCCCCAGTCGTTCCACCAGACCATCGTCTGGCGCGATGAGTTCTGTTGCATGGTCAGTTCAGAGAACCCCATTCTCGACAACTTCAGTCTGAAGAACTACCTTCAGGCCCAGCATGTCTGGGTCAGCAAGACAGGTTATGGTGTCGGGGTGGGGGTCGATCCGGCCGATGTGCAGCGTCTGGGCTGGGTCGATGAAGTGTTGGGTCAGCTTGGTAGCAAGCGCAACATCACCGTCTTCACCCGTCACTATCAGGCCGCTATGCTTTTGGCAGAGCAAAACGACCTGGTAGTGACGTTACCCGCCCGGGCCGCTCTGCTGCAGGCGCACAATGATCGTCTGCGGGTGATGGCGCCTCCCTTTGTGATACCCGGTATCCAGCTCAAACTGGTGTGGAGCCCGCTGTTGCACCACGACCCGGCCCACCGCTGGATGCGGCGTCTCATAAACGAGGTGGCAGAGCGGGTTCCAAGCCCCGAGTTTTAATGGCAAGGTCAGGGTTAAAACTCACGTTTCGGAGTTCGGTTTTGCTATGTTGCCAGCAGTCCGTGCCAGGCACCGGGTTTACTTGTCCGGGGTCGGCGTAAACCCGTCCATGGGGCCTAGACTGAAGCATCCATGCTTCAGACTTCCCCGGACAAGCAAACCCGGTACCTGACACTCAGGTTATTGCAAACGTCGAACTCCGAAACGTGACTTAAAAGGCCAGATAGAACACGGAACATTCCAGGAATGTGAAATGGCATTCATACTGTGAATGGTGACTATAAGAACTATAAATTAGTCGTATTCAACCAGGCTCCCTAGACTCGAATAAAACGCAAACAACGACAGGCCAGACTCATGACAGATCGAACTCAACAAGGCGGTCTTCAGATCGCGACCGAACTATACACCCTGATCGACCAGGAAATAGCGCCCGGCACGGGTGTGACCTCGGCCCATTTCTGGGATCAGTTTGAAGCCATTCTGAATGAGTTTGGCCCGCGTAATGAAGCCCTGCTGCGTGATCGGGACACGATGCAAGCGAAGGTCGATCGCTACCACGCTGAGCGCTCCGGCGAGCCGCACGATGCGGCCGATTACAAAGCTTTCTTGCAGGAAATCGGCTATTTGCTGCCGCCGGCCGATGTCAAACCCATAACCACCGCCAATGTGGATACCGAAATCGCTGAACAGGCTGGCCCTCAGCTGGTCGTGCCGGTCAAGAACGCCCGTTTTGCCCTGAATGCGGCCAACGCCCGCTGGGGCAGCCTGTACGATGCCCTCTATGGCACCGATGCCATTGCGGAAGAGGGTGGTGCCGAAAAAGGGACAGGTTACAACCCGGTGCGCGGTGCCAGAGTGATCGCCTTTGCCAGGGCGCATCTCGATCAGGCTACACCGCTGGCCAGCGGATCCCATGCTGATGCCGTGTCCTACACCATCGCCAATGGCGCTCTCTCGGTCGAATTAAGCGATGGCAAGCGAACCGGTCTGGCCAAGCCCGCTCAATGCCTGGGTTATCAGGGTGATGAAGCGGCACCCACCGCCATTTTGCTGAAAAACAACGGCCTGCACATAGAAATCCAGGTCAATCCGAACAGCCCGGTGGGTAAAACCGATGCCGCCGGGGTCAAGGATTTGTTGGTGGAAGCCGCCCTGACCACCATTATGGACTGCGAAGACTCAGTCGCGGCCGTCGACGCCGAAGACAAAACCGAGGTCTACCGCAACTGGACCGGCCTGATGAAAGGTACGCTAAGCGAATCTTTCGAGAAAGGCGGCAAAACCGTCACCCGTTCACTGAACAGTGACCGCGCCTACCAGGGCCTGAATGGCCGCCCGCTGGTTTTGCATGGTCGCAGCCTGATGTTCGTGCGCAATGTCGGCCATTTGATGACGATCAATGCGGTGCTCGATCGCGACGGTCGCGAGGTGCCGGAAGGCATTCTCGATGGCATGGTGACGGCTCTGGCTGCCAAGCATGATGTACTGAACAACACCGAGCGCCGCAACAGCCGCACCGGCAGCGTCTATATCGTGAAACCCAAGATGCACGGCCCGGAAGAGGTGGCCTTTGCGGTCGATCTGTTCGCCCGCATCGAGCAGGCGCTTGATCTGCCAGCCAAAACACTGAAAATCGGCATCATGGACGAAGAGCGGCGCACCACGGTCAATCTGGCGGCCTGTATTCAGGCCGCCAGTGACCGCACCGTCTTCATCAATACCGGCTTCCTCGACCGCACGGGCGATGAAATCCACACCAGCATGCTGGCTGGGCCGATGATTCCCAAGGCCCAGATGAAACAGCAGGCCTGGATCAGCGCCTACGAAGACAACAACGTCGATGCGGGTCTCGCAGCAGGCCTGCCGGGCAAAGCCCAAATCGGGAAGGGCATGTGGGCCATGCCGGATGAAATGGCCAGCATGCTGGAACAAAAGCAGGGCCACCCGATGGCTGGTGCCAACACCGCCTGGGTACCATCCCCCAACGGCGCCACCCTGCATTCCGTGCATTACCATCGCATCAGCGTCGCAGAGCGCCAGGAAGCCCTGCGCCAGCGCGAGCCAGCCTCACTGGATGCCATTCTGCAGATTCCATTGCTGGCAGACCCGGGCTCACTGACCACCGAAGCCATTCAGGCCGAACTGGACAACAACGCCCAGGGCATTCTCGGCTACGTGGTCCGCTGGATCGATCACGGCGTCGGCTGCTCCAAAGTCCCCGACATCAACAACATCGGCCTGATGGAAGACCGCGCCACCCTGCGCATTTCCAGCCAGCACATGGCCAACTGGCTGCACCACGGCATCTGCACCGAGGCTCAGGTCATCAAAACCATGAAACGTATGGCGGCCATAGTCGACCAACAAAACGCCCACGACCCAAGCTACACCCCCATGGCCAAAGACCCGGACAACAATATAGCCTTCCAGGCGGCCCTGGCGCTGGTGCTCGAAGGCAAACAGCAACCCAACGGCTACACCGAACCCCTGTTGCATGCGTTCCGCATCAAGGCAAAGGCAACCAACCGCGCCTGACGGCGCTACTTCGGGGGCACGGTTGAATATGGTGCCATGAGTGCGTGCTGGCCACCGGGTAGGCCTCTCCGGGGTCGGCGTGAACCCGTCCATGGGGCCTAGGCTTCGGCATCCATGCCTCAGACTTCCCCGGAGAGGCCTACCCGGCAGCCAGCACTTAGCTACGGGTTAAATTTCCCCAGTATTTGAAATGACCTGTGTAATGAATCGCTTTTCGTTTAACCACAGGTCTACTGAGTTAGAAGTTCGCTGCAATTCAACCTGTTGCCTACCAAGGGCTGCCGGGTATGCTTACTGGTGGCCGTTAGACCGCATGGATGCGGTCTCCGAGCCCCC
>NZ_JBBECH010000003.1:0-48562 GCF_040881935.1 Saccharospirillum sp.
GGGTCGGCGTGGATCCGTCCATGGAGCCTAGACCGCAGCATCCATGCTGCGGACTACCCCAGATAGGCCTACCCGGCAGCCAACACTTGGTTGGTGGAAACTTGATGCTCCAAAGATAGCCACTCAGAACTACACCGAAGTCTCGGAGTTGGACGCGATTGATTATAAAAGGGGTGCAGGGCGGTTCCCTGCAGCAGCGGGCAGGAAGCCCGCATCCCGTGAAGTGGCACAGGGATGTGCCTCTGAACGGTGGCAGCAGGGAACCGGCCTGTACCCCGAACTCATGCCACCTGTAGATTCAACCACAGCCCCAAACGACAGCCATCTGTAGATTCAACCACAGCCCCAAACGACTCCCATCAGAACCCAAGAAACCGCGCATACTCGTCGAGTGGGGCGCGAGGTGTCTCGAACTGGTTTTCGGGTGCCAGGGGGTCGCCGTAGCCCAGGGCCATGCCGCAGACGACGACTTCGTTGTCGGGGATGAGTAGTTGGTCGCGAATGATGTGTGGGTAGCTGGCGAGGGCGCCGATGCCGCAGCTGTCGACGCCTTCGACCTGGGCGGCCAGGAAGATGGATTGGATGAACATGCCCAGATCCATATAACAACCTTTGCCCATGGCGCGTTCGATGGTGATGACCAGGCCGACCGGAGCGTCGAAGAAGTGGAAGTTGCGACGGTGTTGGGCCAGGCGGCCGGGGATGTCGCGGCGGGCAATGCCCAGGCTGTTGTATAGGGCGTAGCCGACTTCTCGCTGGCGGGCTTTCAGGTAGGCGGGCATGGGTTGCGGGAAGTAGTCGTATTCTTCCGGGCGGGTGTCGGATTGCTCGAACGCATCGCACAGTCGACTGCTGAGCTGGCTGAGTGGCTTGCCGGTGAGCAGGTAGGCAAAGCCCGGTTGCAGGTTGGCACCGCTGGGTGCGCGTCGGGCGCTGGTTAGAATGCGTTCCAAGGTCGCTTTTTCGACGGGCTGGTCGAGGAAGCGGCGGGTTGAGCGGCGGTTTTGCAGGGCATCGGGCAGGGCGGTCATGTCGAGTCGGCTTTGTTGGGTTCAGAGGGTGAAGGCTTCGCGTTTGAGGCCGTATTTTTGCATTTTCTGGTTCAGGGTGCGCCGGGGCAGGTCGAGTACGTCCATGACGGCTTTGATGTTGCCCTTATGGTGGCTGAGTTCGGCGCTGATCAGTGCTTTTTCGACCTGTTCGAGCCTGGCAGAGAGCGAGCCTTCGCCGCTGTGGGCATTGCCCCGGTTGCGCGAACCCAGTTGCAGCAGTTCGGACACTGATACCTGGTTGAAACTGCGCGTCAGCAGGTAACGCTCGGCGGTGTGTCGCAGCTCGCGTACGTTGCCAGGCCAGTCGTGCAGTTCCAGTGCGACCAGATCGTCGTAGCTGAGATCCGGTACCGGGATCTGGTTTTGGGCGCTGGCCTCCTGCATGAAGTGGCTGAAGAGGAAGGGGATGTCGCGCGGGCGCTCACGCAGTGGTGGCAGCTGGATGTCGGCGACCATCAGCCGGTAATACAAATCTTCGCGAAAGCGGCCTTCGTTGGCGGCCTGGCGCAGGTCTTCCTTCGTTGCGCTGAGAATGCGTACGTTAAACGGAATCGGAGTATGGGAGCCGACGCGCACGACCTCGCGTTCCTGCAATACGCGCAATAGCTTGATCTGAAACGCCATCGGCATGCTTTCAATTTCATCGAGAAACAGCGTGCCTTTGTGGGCGGCTTCGAAAATGCCCTTGCGTTGTTTTTGGGCGCCGGTGAAAGCCCCGGCTTCGTGGCCAAAGAGCTCGCTTTCCAGCAGGTTTTCGGGAATGGCCGCGACATTGATCGCCACGAAGGGCGCTTGCTGGCGAATGCTGAGCCGATGCAGGCTGCGCGCGACCAGTTCCTTGCCGGTGCCGGTTTCGCCGGAGATGATCACATCGGCGTTGACCCGGGCCAGCGCCTGAATGTGCTGGCGCAGCGTGCGTATTGGTTCGGAATCGCCAATGATGGTGTCGGCCAGTTCGTCGGTATCAGTGTGCGTCTGGTGTGGTTGGGTGGCCAAATGTACGCGGCGCTGTTCGCTGGCACGCTGGATCATGTCGACCAGACGCTCAGGCTTGTAGGGCTTCTCGATAAAGTCGAAGGCACCAAGCTTCATGGCTTCCACGGCCTGGGCGATGCCGCCGTGTCCTGTGATCAGTATCACCGGAATCGCCGGGTCGACGGCCTTCAGCAGGCTCATGCCGTCCATGCCGGGCATGCGGATGTCGCTGACCACCACGCCATCGAAGTCTGGCGTTAGCAGGGGCAGGGCGGCATCGGCCGAGGCAAAGGTGTGTACCCTGACGTCAGCCAGATCCAGCCATTGCTCCAGTGAGGCCAGTACTTCAGGGTCGTCGTCGATGATGACGGCGGTGGTATCACAAATCATTTCATGGCCTCGGATTGCTGAACGGCAGGGCGCAGAGAGTGAGCGAAGGTCAGGTAAAACACCGTACCTCCACCGGGGTGACTGTTGACCGTTAGCTCTGCACCCAGATCACTGGCCAGATTGTAACTGATTGCCAGCCCCAGCCCCATGCCATCACCAACGGCCTTGGTCGTGTAGAAGGGTTCGAAAATGTGGGCCAGCTTGTCGGCCTCGATGCCTGGGCCGGTATCGCGGATGGTGAGTTGAAGCCCGGTATCGCGGTTCGATTGCGTCGGTGAAGAGTCCGTTGCGTCCAGCGTGATGGTGATGCTTCGGTGTTCGGCGTCGGCCAGGGCATCGATGGCATTGCTGATCAGATTAACCACGATCTGCTCCAACATCATGGTGTTGGCCTGAACCTCACGGCGGGAGCGAATGTCGAGCTGGCAATTGATGTCGGCGGCGAGCAGCCGGGGTCTGAGCAGCTCCAGCGCATAGCGAACAGGGGCTTCCAGGCTGACCTGGGTGGCACCAGTGTTGCGCTTGCCGGAAAAAATGCGCAACTGGCGTGACAGGTTTGACAGTCGGGTGAGCAGGTCTTCAATCTTGCCCAGATTGGTGCCGACGGCATCCAGCTTGCCGCGTTGCAGCAGTAAATGGCTGCTGGCGGCGTAGTTCGAAAGCGCCGTGATCGGCTGATTCAGCTCGTGGGCGATGGCCGAAGACATACGCCCCAATGCAGCCAGTTTCTGGTTCTGAGCGAGTGCCGCCTGGGCCTGTTGCAAATCCCGGGTGCGTTCTTCCACTCGTTGTTCCAGCGCCGTATTGGCGTCTTCCAGGGCCTGCTGAGTGGCGGTCAGTTCGGTGATGTCCTGCACGGTGACAATGTATTCCTGTGCCGATCCAACCCGAATCGGGTTCAGGGTGTAGAGCACCGGGAAGCGGCTGCCGTCGGTGCGCAGACCCTCTGCCCGAACCGTCGCCTGTCCATATTGGCCGGGTTGCCAGGGGGTCAGCAACTGGCCGGGCCGGTGATTCAGATCGTTCTCTGACAGCGCAAAGAGGCGGCGCGCCTGTTCATTGATGAACAGCGGGCGAAACTGGTCGTCCAGATTCAGCAGCCCGGCATCGGTGTTCTGAATGATGGCGCGCTGGTGGTGTTCGCGCTCGGCGGTCAGGCGGCTGATGGCGCGCTGGGCCTCGGTACGGCGACGGCGCTCACGGTAATAAAGCAAGGCACCAGCCAAACTGGCGTAGCCGATCAGCACCAGGCTCTGGCGGGTACGAACGCGGGCCTGGGTTTCGGCCAGCGGCTCGCGCAGATGCATCTGCCAGGGGTAGTCATCAATAGTTGAGGCAAAGACCAATTGGGTTCCGTCATCGCCAAGAGTAAACGTGGACCAGCGCTCCGACTGCCACTCCGTAACCGGTTGCAATTGTATTACCGGGTCCTGCCCGAATTGCCGGGTGCGGGCGAGTTGATCCTGATGGACTTCGCTCAGCGGCCGGGTGGCGTAGTAATGCCAGCGCGGTGACGACGACAGAAAAATAATGCCTTCCTGATCGGTTACCCAAACGCCGTCGCCAGAGGCCTGCCAGCTTTGTTCCAGGGGTTGCAGGTTAATTTTGACCACGATAACGCCATGAATCGAACTGTCGCTGGCACGTACCGGAGCCGACAAAAACAGACCCGGGATTCCCGACGTGGCGCCGACCGCGAAATAGAAACCCGGCTTGCCGTTGATGGCATCGTGAAAATAGGGTCTGAATGCATAGTTGGAACCGACAAAGCTGAATTCGGTCTCGAAATTACTGGACCACTGAGTCATTCCACTGGGGTCCATCAGGAAAATCTCATCGGCCCCGGCCTGTCGCTTAATAGTGCGCAGCAGTATGGACGTTTCCATTGAATTCTCGACCGCCGGTTGCTGCGGGTCCCGTTGCGCCAGCGCGGTAACGATACGCGGATCGTTGGCCAGAATGTGAGGCAGGTACAGATGCCGGTCGATGGACGCCGACAAGGAGGTTTCAAAAGCCCCCAGTCGCTGCTGTGCGCGCTCGGCCGCCTGAGCGATGTCCAGTTGCATCAGGCTGCGCTGTGCCAATACCAGAGCGATAAGGACTAAACCCAGCCCGACAATCAGCCAGAACGGCAACGATCTGACCCAGCGACCGGGTAGACTGCGTTTTTGTAACGCCTGAAGGGATGCAGTAAGCGGCATGAAATTTTATCGTTTTTGTGCCTGAGGCCCAAGTGTACCGCAATGCCTGAAGGGCGCGAACTTTCTGGTTTGTGGTTATCTTTGGGGTTTAACTAAGGTGTCGGTGGCACAGTAAGCTAGCGGCGGATGGCAGGGCTGCTCTTGCGGGGGTATCTGAGGCATGGATGCCGAAGTTAAGCCTACATGGACGTATTTACGGCGCCCCCGCAAGAGCAGCCCTGCCATCCGTTGCGGGTGCAAGGCGATGTCAGTCAACGTCAGGCATAAAAAAACCGCGCCGGGGCGCGGTTTTTCAGTCGGACGTGATGGATCAGTCGTCCAGGAAGCTGCGCAGGTGATCGCTGCGCGTCGGGTGGCGCAGTTTGCGCAACGCCTTGGCTTCTATCTGACGAATCCGCTCGCGGGTTACGTCGAACTGTTTGCCGACCTCTTCCAGGGTGTGGTCGGTATTCATGTCGATGCCGAAACGCATGCGCAGCACCTTGGCTTCGCGCGCGGTCAGCCCGGCCAGCACTTCGCGAGTCGATTCGCGCAGGCCGGTTACCGTGGCCGAGTCGATCGGCATTTCCATAGTGTTGTCTTCGATAAAATCGCCCAGTGAGCTGTCTTCGTCGTCGCCAATCGGCGTTTCCAGCGAAATTGGCTCTTTGGAGATCTTCAACACCTTGCGGATCTTATCTTCCGGCATGTCCATCCGTTCCGCCAGTTCTTCCGGCGTCGGCTCGCGCCCCATTTCCTGCAACATCTGGCGGGAAATACGGTTGAGCTTATTGATGGTCTCTATCATGTGCACCGGAATACGAATGGTGCGCGCCTGGTCGGCAATCGACCGGGTGATTGCCTGACGAATCCACCAGGTGGCGTACGTTGAAAACTTGTAGCCGCGACGGTATTCGAACTTGTCGACCGCTTTCATCAGACCGATGTTGCCTTCCTGAATCAGATCCAGAAACTGCAAGCCGCGGTTGGTGTACTTCTTGGCGATCGAAATTACCAGACGCAGGTTCGCCTCGACCATTTCTTTCTTGGCACGACGTGCCCGGGCTTCACCGATGGAAATGCGGCGGTGAATGTCCTTGATCTCACCCAGAGCAATCTGGCTACTCTTCTGCACATTGCGCAGCTTGCGCTGGGCGCGGCGCAGTTCGACGTCGTAGCGGAAGGCTTCTTCGGCGAACCGGCTGTCTTCGAGCAGGTTGTTCAACCATTCTTCTTCGGTCTCGTGACCGACGAACATCTTGATGAACTCTTTGCGCGGCATGTTCAGATGACGCACGCAGATTTTCAGCAGCTTGCGTTCCTGGTCGCGAATCTCATCAACGGTTTTCTTGATGATCACCAGCGACTCTTCAAACTGACGTGGGGCCAGCTTGAAACAGGAGAAGGTCATGCCCATGGCATCGAGGGCGTTGGTGGCCTCTTTGCTGTAGCGACCCTTCTTCTCGATGACCTTGGTGGCCGTTTTTAACTGTTCGGCCAGCAAGGTGAAACGCTCCCGGGCCAGTTCCGGATCCGGCCCGCCTTCATTTTCATCGTCATCATCGTCGTCGTCATCCGAGGTATCGTCACCCTCGACTTTTTCTTCGATGATGGCATCCGGTGAGTCAGCAGCGGGGGAAGGGTCGGCTTCATCCGGGTCCTGAAAACTGGTCAGGATGTCGGACAGGCGGCCGCCGTCTTCGGTCTGGGTATGGGCATAAGCCGCCAGAATGTTTTCGACGACACCGGGGAAATAAGCCATGGCCTGCATGACTTCACGGGTACCTTCCTCGATGCGCTTGGCGATTACGATCTCGCCTTCACGGGTCAGCAGCTCAACCGTACCCATCTCACGCATGTACATGCGCACCGGGTCGGTGGTGCGACCGGTATCGGTCTCTACCGCTGCCAGTGCTGCAGCAGCTTCTTCGGTAGCGTCGTCATCGGTATCGGCACTGCTTTCATCGGTCATCATCAGTTGTTCGGCGTCGGGGGCCGATTCAAACACCTTGATGCCGATGTCGTTGATCATCGCAATGATGTCTTCCACCTGGTCCGGCGAGTTAATCTCTTCCGGAAGATGGTCGTTCACCTCGGCGTAGGTGAGATAGCCCTGCTCTTTACCGCGGGCGATCAATTCCTTGAGGCGCGACTGTTGCTGAGATTTTTCAGCCATAGAAACCCTGTAAGTTCAGTAGTGGATCATGCGAAGGCAAATAGCCCTTTAGTTTACCGTAAATCAAAGGGTTAGCCAATTTTTGATCAATACAACCTGTTATTGGCCGCATTGAAAGACCTGAGTCAGGTCGAGTTCGTACGCCCGCTATGGAGCGCCAGCAGGACAGCGGGCTGTAGACCCTGGCCGAAGTCAGTTTCTGGTCACAGATTTGCCCTGTCACAGTTTGCGTTTCTTCTGCAGCTCTAAAAAGCGCCGCTTGTCTTCCGGGGAAATGGAAGGGTCTCTTTCGATGATGATGCGCCGCTTGAGTGATTCGTACTCGGCATCAGGAGCCCTCTTGGTTAGGGCGATTACCAGTTTTTCAAGTTCTGCGCGGGCTAACGTCATCGGATCGGTATCGGATGTGTGTTCCTCCAGCCAAAGATAGTCGGATGCCGCAATAGGCGCCAGTGTATCGCGCAAGCCGTGCTGACACAGGTAGTCGAAGGCATGATAGATATCGGCCCTGGGTGCTTCTTGCAGTAACCGTACCACTCGGCTGAGCAACGCCTTGCCTTCCTGTTCGGGCAGATGCTCCAATTGTTCCAGGTTCAGTTCATGGGCCAGATGGGGGTGGCGGATCAGCCACGCCAGGCAGCGATGCACCAGGCTGAACTGCACGCCCAGGTTGGCGCGACTGGCTGGTTTGGATCTGTTGTTGCTTGAGGCATTGCCTGAGTAGCTGCCGGTAGAGTAACCCGAGCCGTACTCGTCATCCGGCCCGTCATAGCTCGGCATCCAGTCATCTGGCATGGCCAGATCCGGGTTATGGTCGGCTGGCTCGGAACGGGCTTTTACCGGTTCCGGTATTACCGGCTTGACCGGGGCGTGAGTCGTCACTATCTGTTCGACGGACAAGCCCACCAGATTCGACAGCTGCTGCATCAGCAACTGGCGCAAAATGCCCTCGGGCATTGGCTCTATCCAGCCCCGCGCCAGACTGGCCAGACGGGCCTTGCCTTCCAGAGTGGTCATGTCAGTCTGGGTTTGCAGGTGCTGAAACAGGAAGTCAGCCAGGCTTTGTGACTGTTTGACGCGGCGCTGAAACCCGTCGAAGCCTTCATTGCGTACCAGCGTATCCGGGTCTTCCCCTTCGGGCAGAAACAGGAATTTGGCCTGTTGGCCGTCCTGAACTTCCGGCAAGGCGTTTTCCAGTGCCCGCAACGCAGCCCGGCGTCCGGCTTCGTCGCCATCGAAACAAAAGATGATTTCCGGAGTCAGCTTGAACAGCCGTTTAATGTGGGTTGGGCTGGTCGCTGTGCCGAGGGTTGCGACTGCGTTTTTAACACCGAACTGAGCCAGGGCGACGACGTCCATATAGCCTTCGACGATGATGATGTTGTCGAAATTGCGCAGCGCCTGGCGGGCTTCATAGAGGCCGTAGAGTTCATTACCCTTGTGGAAGATCGGGGTTTCCGGGCTGTTCAGGTATTTGGGTTTGTCGTCAGGCGTCAGGACCCGGCCGCCAAAGGCGATGGTGCGGCCGCGAATGTCGCGAATCGGGAACATCAGGCGTTGCCGGAAGCGGTCGTATTCACGTCCGTTGTCGTTACGCACCATCATGCCAGTGGCAAACAGCTGCTCGACGCTTTGTTCGGTACCGGCGAAATGCTGTATCAGGTTTTGCCAGCCAGCGGGGGCGTAGCCTATTTGGTAGCGCTGTATTACCTCTTCGCTCAGCCCCCGGCCCAAAACATAGTGCTGGGCAATGTTGGCGTCTGGGTGGTTGTACAGTTGATGCGCGAAATACTCGGCGCTGCTGCCCATCAGGTCATAGAGGGTTCGGCGCTTGCGCTGCTGGGCTTGCTGGGCCGGGTTCTGCTCTTCGCGTGGCACCTCGACACCAGCCGCGCGAGCCAACTCTTCTACCGCTTCAGGGAAGCTGAGGCGTTCGTATTCCTGCAGGAATCGCAATGCCGTGCCGGACGCACCACAGCCGAAACAATAATAGAACTGTTTTACAGAGTTAACGGAGAACGAGGGTGATTTTTCGTTATGAAAGGGACAGCAGGCCCAGTGGTCCTTGCCTTTTTTCTTCAACGGCACACGATGACCGATGATCTCGACGATGTCGGTGCGTTCGAGCAGGTCATCGATGAAATCGTTGGGAATCAGGCCAGCCATAGGTTCCTCAAAGGGATGTACGCGGCGTATTGGACAATCATAACGGGCATTGCCGGTCGAGCAGAAGGCGCGATGGATCCGGTTACGGTCCAGCCTTGGCGTAGCGTTACGACCGTCTGTTTCGGTCGTGAATGCTTGCTAATCGCAAAAAGGCCCGCTTCAGTATGGGTCTTCAGGTGATCAGTTGACGCCAGTCAGGGTCGGGGAACCCCGGGATCAGCCCAGCCGGGCTTTGATCAGTTTGCTCACCGCAGCCATATCGGCGCGGCCTTGTAATTGAGGTTTAAGAACCCCCATTACCTTGCCCATGTCTTGCATTCCTTCAGCGCCAGTGTCGGCGATGGCGGTTTCAATCAGGGCATCAATTTCGTCTTGCGAGAGCGCCGCCGGGAGAAACGTGGCAATCACCTCCATTTCTTCTCGCTCGATTGCGGCCAGATCATCACGTCCGGCAGTCTCGTACTGCGCTATGGAATCGCGACGTTGTTTGTTCATCTTATCGAGGATCACCAATACCCGGGCGTCATCGACGTCTATTCGCTCGTCAACCTCTACGCGTTTGAGCTCAGACAGAATCAGCCGCACCGTTCCCAGTCGCACCTTATCTCTGGCGCGCATGGCATCTTTCATGGCTTCGGTGATCTGTTGCTTGAGCTCAGACATGTCAGGTCAACCCACTTTTAAAGCGATATTTCGGCAACATCAGAAACGGGCAAACAGTGTTATTTGCTCGTTAACCCTGTGCAGAAATCTTAGTACAACCGTACCAAACGCTTGTTTTCACGCTGCAGTTTCTTGGCGTGACGCTTAACCGCGGCTGCTGCTTTACGCTTGCGAACCCAGGTCGGCTTCTCGTAGTGCTCACGACGACGCACTTCAGACAAAACACCGGCTTTTTCACAGGAGCGCTTGAAACGGCGCAGAGCGACGTCGAACGGCTCGTTTTCTCTTACTTTAACTGCTGGCATTAAAAAGACCTTTTCAGTGTGGGTTTGACATCTCGATGCGGGTTCCGGTCGCAGAACCCCCAAATTCGAGGCGCGTGATTTTACGGCCTGAGCCGCTCTCTGTAAAGTCTTCTGATGCAGAGACCGGACTCAGGTGATTTCCTTTATGGCACCGCATTCTTTAAACTCACGCCTCTTTGTAACCCAAAGTTCGAAGTTCGTTAGGGATGTGAGCAATGGCTGCCGGGTACGCCCCTGTGGGGAAGTCCGCAGCATGGATGCTGCGGCCTAGGCTCCATGGACGGATTTACGCCGACCCCACAGGGGCGTACCCGGTGGCCGTTGCGGGCCCATTGCCTCCTAATCAAACCGGGCTCTGAACTTTAGTTGAAACACCACCCGGCCGGCCCCGGCTCAGCTTTGGCGGCCGATTTTGCCCATTGGGAGTCTGAATGCGCGTTCTGGGAATTGAAACCTCTTGCGATGAAACCGGCGTTGCCCTGTATGACTCTGATCAGGGCTTGCTGGCTCATACGCTGTTCAGTCAGGTGAAAATGCACGCTGAATTTGGCGGTGTAGTACCTGAGCTGGCCTCGCGAGATCACATTCGCAAGCTGGTTCCACTGATTCGTCACACCTTCGAACAGGCGGGTTTGCCATTGGGCAGCGTCGATGGCGTTGCCTATACCTCGGGGCCCGGACTGGTTGGCGCCCTGATGGTAGGGGCTTCACTGGCCCGCTCCCTGGCCTGGACCTGGGAGGTGCCCGCACTGGGTGTGCACCATATGGAAGGTCACCTGCTGGCACCTATGCTCGAACCCAATGCGCCGCCGTTTCCTTTTGTTGCCCTACTGGTCAGTGGCGGCCATACCCTGCTGGTCGATGTGCAGGGCGTGGGTGAATATCGCATTCTGGGTGAAACGCTGGACGATGCCGCCGGTGAAGCCTTCGACAAGACGGCTAAAATGATGGGCCTGCCATACCCCGGAGGGCCCTTGCTCAGCAAGTTGGCCGACAGCGGCACACCCGGTGTGTTTGAATTCCCACGGCCCATGGTCGACCGGCCAGGTATGGATTTCAGCTTTTCGGGTCTGAAAACGGCGGTACGCAACACCGTGGCGACCCATGCGGTTGAAGAAGCTGTGCCACCTCAGATAATGGCCGATATTGCCGCTGGCTTCCAAGAAGCAGTCGTCGACACCCTGTCTATTAAATGCCGCCGAGCACTTAAAGAGACAGGCCATCGATCGCTGGTCATCGCCGGCGGCGTCAGCGCGAACCGGCGCCTGCGTGAAAAATTGGAAGCAATGGCCAGCGAGCGCCGGTGCAAACTGTATTACCCGCGTCTTGAGTTCTGCACCGATAACGGCGCCATGATCGCCTATGCTGGCTGGCAGCGGCTGAAAGCTGGAGAAACCAGTCCGCTCGCACTCGACATAAGGGCGCGCTGGTCACTTGATGAACTGGAGGCTGTGCATGGCTGACGATATAGCGGCGGGAGGCCCGGTGTCGGACACGGTATTTCTTGAAGGCCTGCAGGTTGAAACGGTGATAGGCGTTTACGAATGGGAGCGCTCCATTCGCCAAACCTTATGGCTTGACCTGACGCTGGCATTTGATTGCCGGCCTGCTGGCACCAGCGATGACCTGGCCAAAGCGCTCGATTACGACGCCCTGAGCAAGCACATCCGGGCCTGGGCTTCCGAGCAATCCTTCGAGTTGATAGAGACCTTCGCAGAGCAATTGTGCACTCTGATTTACACATTCGCCGACATCCGGGACATCCAGGTGCGCATTAATAAACGCGGTGCTGTGGCAGCCTGTGCCGGAGTAGGCATTCACATCAGACGGACTTTTTAACGTGACTCACTCTTCCCGCCAGACCGACGCCACACTCACCGACGTTGCACTGAGCCTGGGCAGCAATATCAACCGCTACCGGCACCTCGTCAAGGCACTGGATGCCCTGGCGGATGCCTTTGGTGACTTGCGCTGCTCGCCGGTCTACGAGAGTGAGTCGGTTGGTTTCGATGGCAGTAATTTTCTGAATTCCGTGGTGGTGATCAGTACCACGCTCGGGCTTGAAGACATCAGTCCGGTTCTGAAGCAGATCGAGGACGACAACGGCCGCGACCGCAACGGACCCAAGTTCGGCCCGCGGACGCTGGATATAGATGTGCTGACTTACGGAGACCGGGTAGGCGATTACCACGGCATAGAACTGCCACGCCAGGAAACGGCGCGCAATGCCTTTGTACTGAAACCCATGGCCGATATCCTGCCGGATACCCTGATGCCGGGGTCAGGCCTGACTTACGCCCAGTTATGGGCGCAATATCCGAAAGAGAAACAGAAACTCTGGGCGGTACCTTTCGAGTGGCGGGGCCGGGTGTTGTCCTGACTAGCGTTCAGACGTCCGCAATGTGCTGAGCGCCAGATGCCGGGTGTGCTTATCCGGGGAAGTCCGTAGCAGGGATGCTACGGTCTAGGCCCCATGGATGGGTTTATGCCGGCCCCGGATAAGCACACCCGGTGTCTGGGGCGGGCTCCTTGCTTATCAGTTAACTTAACCGCCAAAACTCACGTTGTAATCTTTACGTCAAGATGACGTCTGGCCCAGGGCTTCCCGCACCAGCGGCCATACATTATCGAGAATGATCGGTTGGGCTTCATCGGTAGGGTGCAGGCCATCGTCCTGCATTAATTCGCGGTACTGAGCCACGCCTTCCAGCATAAAGGGCAGGTAAAGCACCTCGTGTTGGTTGGCCAGAGTGGCGTACTGTTCAAAAAACGGCTCGGTGTAGCGAGAACCGAAGTTGGGCGGCAAGCGTATCCCTAGCAGGATGACCTTTGCCCCTGATTGCTGGGCCAGGTTGATCATGTCGCTCAGGTTGCGGCTGATCTGCGGAATCTGGAAGCCACGCAGGCCATCGTTAGCGCCCAGCTCCAGAATCATGATATCCGGTTCGTACTGGTCGAGCAGCGCTGGCAGGCGCTCCAGGCCGCCACGGGATGTTTCACCACTGATACTGGCGTTGATAACTGTAAAGTCCGTATCGCCCTGATCGAGCTGTTGTTCCAGTAGGGTGACCCAGGTGGCCTCAAGTGGCATACCATAGCCGGCGCTGAGGCTGTCACCCATGACCAGCAGCGTATTTGCCTGCAAGGTAGCCATAAGACTGACAGCGGCCAGAATGAACAATCGTCTCGCCTGACGGCGTAATTGAAGACTCATAAGAGACCCAAACAGCATGAATGACACGTCCAAGATAATGATTGAGACCCGGGAGCTTAAACAGGAAGTGGCCAGCGGGGAAGGGTCGCTGGTCATCCTGAAGGGAATCGACATGGCGATTTACGCGGGCGAGAGCGTTGCCATTGTCGGCGTGTCCGGCTCTGGAAAGTCCACGTTGCTGGGCATGCTGGCGGGTCTTGATCGACCCAGTAGTGGTCAGGTATACCTTGCAGGCACCGAAATAACGGCGCTCAACGAAGAACAGCGAGCTTTGTTGCGAGGTGAGCAGGTTGGCTTTGTATTCCAGAATTTCCAACTGTTACCCAGTTTGACCGCGCTGGAGAATGTGATGTTGCCGCTGGAAGTAAAGGGCGCGAAAGAACCGCACGTCCGCGCTGCCCAATGGCTCGAACGCGTCGGTCTAACCGCGCGAGCAACGCATTACCCGTTGCAACTGAGTGGTGGTGAGCAACAGAGGGTGGCGGTAGCCCGGGCGTTTGCCAGTGAAGCTCCGATTCTCTTTGCCGATGAGCCTACCGGCAACCTTGACCGGCGTACCGGAGAAAAAGTCGCTGACCTGTTGTTTTCGCTGAATCGCGAGAGTGGTACGACGCTGGTGCTGGTCACGCATGATCCGAAACTGGCTGCGCGCTGTGATCGGCAGTTGGAAATGGAGGACGGCACCTTGCGCGAGGTGGCGCTGGCATGACGGTGTCTGTGAAATCCGACGCACTCGAATCGGGTGCGAATAAACCCGGCTCAACCCGGTCGCTGGCGTTAAAACTGCTGTGGCGGGATTGGCGCAGCGGTGAACTGAACATTCTGATTGCCGCTTTAATGGTGGCAGTGACCACGGTGACCAGCATTGGCCTGTTTTCCGACCGAATCCGTAATTCGATCCAGGATGAAGCCGGTTCGCTGCTGGCGGCCGACGCCCAGATTCGCAGTCGTAGCGCCAACCCCATCTCTGAGGAGCTACGGCAACGGGCAGAAGCGGCCGGGCTGGCAACAGCAGACATTGTGACCTTTCAGGCCATGGCGTTTGGCAATGACAATGCGCTGCAATTGAGTGCTGTGAAAGCCGTCTCGGCTGAATACCCACTTAAAGGTGAACTGGTGATTGCTGACCAGCCATTTGGCGCGGGGCAATCGGTACATACCGGGCCACCCCCGGGTGAGGCCTGGATCATCTCGCGTTTGTTCCTGTCGTTGGGTATTGGAATTGGTGACACCATCGGGGTGGGCGACGCCAATTTAACCGTGACGGCCGCGCTGATCACCGAGCCGGACGAGGCTGGATCTTTTTTCGATTTTAACCCCCGGGTGATGATCAATGTCGCCGATGTCGAGCAAACCGGCGCTGTGCAACTGGGCAGCCGGGCCCGCTATCGGTTGTTGTTGGGCGGCGATGTCGAACCCTTCCGGGCTCAGGTTGAAGACGGATTACGCCCTGAGTATCGCTGGGCCGATGTGCGTGATGCCAATGAAGGGGTGGCCTCGGCGCTGGATCGGGCCGAGAGCTTTCTGCTGCTTGCCGGTTCGCTGGGTGTCATGCTGGCCGGGGTTGCGCTGGCACTGGCATCGCGGCGCTATGCCAGCCGTCAACTGAGCCATGTTGCCTTGTTGAAGACTCTGGGTCTGACGCCGAATGCCATTGCCCGGCTTTACGCTGGCAATTTATTAATACTGGGCGTGGTCACTGTGTTCGCAGGCTTGGCATTGGGCTGGGTGTTGCACTGGGCCTTCCTTGAGCTGGCGTCTGGCCTGTTGCCGCGAGAGTTGGAGCCCGCTGGTTGGCGGCCAATGTGGATTGGTCTGCTGACCGGTATGGTGTGCCTAATGGCGTTTGCCTTTCCGCCTGTCTGGGTGCTGCGTGAAGTGCCACCGGCGAAGGTATTGCGCTCTGAGCTGGAAGGCGGAACCCTCAGTCAGCGCATGGTGGTCGCCATCGGTGCGGTGGCGGTGGTTGGGCTGGTCTGGTTTTACAGCGGAGATGTGTTGTTGACGGCCGCACTGCTCGGCGGGGGGCTAATCGCCTTGCTGGGTGTCTCACTGATGGCGGCCGTGCTGATTCGTGTGGTGCGCCGCTACGGCAGTCGGTTGGGCACGACCTGGCGACTCGGGTTGTCCAATCTACAACGCCATAGCCGCCAGAATGCGTTTCAGATCATGGTGTTTTCCATCGCACTGATGCTGCTGTTCATTTTGACGTTACTGCGTTCCTCGCTGATCGGTGAATGGCAACAGCAACTGCCGGAAGGGGCACCCAACCATTTTGCATTTAACATCTTCGAAGATGAAATCAGTGGTTTTCAGGGGATTCTTGATGCGAACTCTGTGCAGCGGGAGCCGCTGTACCCAATGATACGGGGGCGACTGACCGAGGTTAACGATGAGGCCCTGTCTGATCGGCTGGATCGGCTTGATCCCAGCGGCGATGATTTCAGGCGCGAATTGAACCTGACCTGGTCCGATACTCTGGCTGACGACAATGCCGTGGTGGACGGGGAATGGTGGCAGCCGGGTGATGCCGAGCGCAATCTGATTTCCGTTGAACAGGATTTTGCTGAGCAACTGGATGTCGATCTGGGCGACAAACTGACCTTCACCATTGGGGGGCAGCCGGTGGATGTGACGGTCAAGAGCATCCGTACGGTGCAGTGGGATAGCCTGGCACCGAACTTTTACGTGATTTTCAGTGGTCCGATTCTGGATGGTGCCGGTGCGGCGTACATCACCAGTTTTTATCTGGATGCCGACCAGAAACCCTTGCTGGCAGAGCTATTGCGCCAGCACCCGACGGTCAGTGTGATTGAGGTCGATGCCATTATTCGGCAAATTCAGGACATTGTTGGACAGGTGACAGTCGCGGTTGAATTCATTCTCGGCCTGGTGTTGGTCGCCGGGTTTATTGTGCTGCTGGCCAGTGTACAGGCGACGCTCGATGTGCGCCTGGTCGAAAGCGCTATTCTGCGCACCCTGGGCGCCCGGGCGGGGCTGGTGCGCGGTGGGCTCTGGATCGAGTTTGCCTCGCTCGGTGCTCTGGCCGGGTTGCTGGGTGCATTGGGTGCGGAGGTAGCTCTGGCCTACTTCCAAACTCAAATGCTAAATCTGGACTGGACGCCACACCTGCTGCTTTGGGTAACCGGCCCGATTCTGGGGGGCGTGGTCATCGGTACTATCGGAGTCGTGTCGACCCGGCGAGTGATTAAAGTGCCGCCGATGGTTGTTCTCAGAAGCGTCTAGGAGTCTGTCGGACTCCTGGACAAGCCGGTCCTTACAATGCGGGCCATTGAAATGGCTCGCATTGCCCTAATCATGTCGCTAAAGGCATTGTTTTTGCTGCCAGGTCTGTCAGTCTGAATTGGAAGTCGAATACTCCCCTGATTTATAATTTTCAGCCATCGGCTTAATCGCTTGTGACCTGGTAACGGGTCGCACAGGGTTATTTAGGCCGCGCAACTGCGCGCCGGGACGGTGGCGCCTGTTCTTTCACCCCTTTAGTCACCAACACTCTCAAGGAGATTTCATGAGCGTATTACTGGGTCGTAAGGCCCCTGATTTCACAGCCCCGGCTGTTAAAGGCAACGGCGAAATCGTTGATAACTTCAGCTTGAGCCAGTCCATCGAAGGTCGCTATGCGTTGGTCTTCTTTTACCCGCTGGACTTTACCTTTGTTTGCCCCTCTGAGCTGATCGCGCTGGACAAGCGTGTTGAAAAGCTGAAAGAGATGGGCGTTGAGGTTATCTCTGTTTCAATTGACTCGCATTTCACCCATAACGCCTGGCGCAACACGCCAGTGAACCAGGGCGGTATTGGCCCGGTTCGCTACACCATGGTCGGCGATATGGATCACAGCATCACCCGTGCCTATGGCGTTGAGTCCGAAGGTGGGGACAGCTATTACCCGCCGGGTGTAGCGTTCCGCGCCTCGTTCGTGATCGACAAGCAGGGCGTGGTTCGTGCCCAGCATATGAACGATGAGCCGATTGGCCGCAACATCGATGAGCTGGTTCGCGTTGTTGAGGCGCTGCAGTTCTTTGAAGAAAACGGCCATGTTTGCCCGGCTGGCTGGCAGAAAGGCGATGAAGGCATGGTTAACACGCCTGACGGTGTCGCTAACTATCTGGGTGCCAACTCCGGCAAGCTCTGAGTTGAGTTGCTCTACAGGAACCCGGCTTTTGCCGGGTTTTTTTTGGTCTGCTCTGTGGCAAGTTGTTTAATTGGGTTGGGTGGCGTTGGTTCGCGTCGGATACCAGTGATGCCCCTGAGGGGTCGGCGTGAATCCATCCATGGAGCCTAGGCCGCAGCATCCCTGCTGCGGACTCCCCCTCAGGGGCACCACTGGCACCCGCCACTCGTTTCTTCAGCGAGTCCGATATCATAAAATGCTGAAACGCTAGGCGGTTAGTTCGTCTTCAAAGCAAGCTATATAGCCTACCTATATGGTTCTGGAAATGGTCCAGAAACAACTGGGTTTTCAGCGGAAGCTGGCGGCTGCGATAAACCACGGTCAGTTGCTGAGCGACCGGTTTTCCTTCCAACGTTACCTCCATCAATGCGCCTCGACGGACGGCGGGTTCGGCCTGGTAGCGGGCCAGGCGGGCGATGCCCAGGCCTCTTACGGCGGCTTGTAATTGCATGTCCGGGCTGTTCAGGACCAGTCGGCCTGAGACCGGTTGCACGGTTAGGGTTTGTCCGGTTCGGAACGACCACTGGGTTTCTCCGGTTTGTAAGATACTGCGGCAGTTGCTGAGGTCAGCCAGGGTTTGTGGTCGGGCGTCGGCGCAGTGGGGAGCGATGTATAGCCCCTGGGGAATGCTCATCAGGGAGCGTGCAATCCAGTCGCTGTCGGGCAGGGGGGCGTCATGGAGCACAAACTGCAAGTCGTGGTCGGGCGAGGGTGACGGGTATTGGCCGTTGTATTGAGTGCAGCTCAGGCTGATGTCTGGGTAGCGTTGCAGAAACTCGCTGATCAGTTCGCCCATCTGGGTGGTGAACAGTTCCTGAGGCATCTGGATGGACAGTTTGCCCTTGGGCTGGCGTTGATAGGCGAGTACTGAGGACTGGATTTCGGCCAGTTCATCGAGGAAAGGTGCTGCGTTGTCGAACAGGCTTTTGCCCGCTTCGGTCAGGTCCATCCGCCGGGTGGAGCGCTCCAGCAGGGTGACGCCGAGTTTTTCCTCAAATTGCCGCAGTTGACGGCTTAGCGTGGATTTCGGCATGCCGCGCCGGGCTGCAGCCGCGGTGATGCTGCCAGCGGTTACGGTATCGACAAAGAGGGACAGGCCATCCAGTTCCATGGTTAGGGATTCTCTTCTTGGGAATTTATTGTTCCAAATATGGCATAAAGATGCTCAAAAATACTGTCTAGTATCGAAAAATAAAGCATTTATGATGGTGGGCATCGAAGTCATTGATCTGAAGAGGTACAAATAATGTCTAATGTGAAGTTGCTGGATGCCAACGAGTTTAATGCGACGGTTGAAGGTGGCGAGGGTCTAACGCTGGTTGATTTTTATGCAGACTGGTGCGGCCCCTGTAAGATGATTGCCCCGGTTCTTGATGACCTGGCCAGCGAATACGAAGGCAAGGTGAGCATCGTCAAACTGGATGCAGACGCTCATCCCGATGTGTTGTCCAAGTATGGTGTGCGCGGTCTGCCGACGCTGATGATGTTTGAAAACGGCAAGCCAGTTGGCACCCGTGTTGGCGCTCAGCCTGCCAGCGCATTGAAAGCCTTTATCGGCGAACATTCTGCTTAAACCGTTTTTTGTAACAGATACTCTCCTTTTTAACCGGGCTTGCCCGGTTTTTTTCATTGGAACTGCGCTAAGCTGTTGATTCGTTCCCTCGTGTCAAAAAACATCAGAAAGCTAGTGCACTGTAACAGACTAAATGTCCTCACCAGCGAGTCGTCAGGCGGCCAGATGCAAGGCGCATTGGCGCAGGAATAGTGGGCCTATTTCAAGCCGATGCAACGCAGTCAGATGGCTGCCTGACGACTCGCCCGAAGGGAGCTTCCAAAAAGCCCACCCCGGCGTTGCCGCTCTTGGAAAGGGAACCACCCTTCCCGGCGAGCGGCGCCTTGTGGTGAACCTTTTGGGAAGCTCTGGTGTGGGCATTTAGTCTGTTACAGTGCACTAGGCTTTGGGTTGGCAAATTGACCCGCAAGTCGCTAAGTTTCAAACCTATGTTTAATTATTGGCTTGGCCGGAGCTTTGGCAAAGGGCACTGCTTTCCATTGATTGGGAGATCATTATGAACCATCTGTTGATTCTGGTTTTGGCGATTGTCGTCAAGCTTGTGATTTTACGCCGGGAAATGGGTGCTCTGGCCCTTGTCGTCGGCTTCACCGTCGTGGGCGTTCTCGGGTTTTGGTGGAATAGCCCATGGTTGGGCGCGTTACTGATTCTCTCCGCAGCGGGCGCGGCAATTGGTGGTTTACCAGCACTGCGCAGCAGCTGGCTGACCCCGAAACTGTTTTCGATCTTTAAACAGGTGGCCCCTAAGGTATCGGATACCGAACGGGTGGCACTGGAAGCCGGTAGTGTTGGCTGGGACGGTGAATTGTTCTCTGGTCGGCCCAACTGGCGAGTGCTGATGGATAACCGCAACAGCGGCCTTACCGACGAAGAGCAGGCTTTTGTTGATCACCAGTGCAGTGTGGCCTCTGGCATGTGCAACGCCTGGGACATTGCCAACGAACGTGCGGATTTACCCGCCGATGCCTGGAATTACCTGAAGAAAGAAGGCTTCTTCGGAATGATTATTCCTAAAGAATACGGTGGGCTGGGCTTTTCGGCCAAGGCGCAATCGGCTGTGCTGCAGAAACTGTCGGTGAATGAATCGCTGATGGTTGTGGTTGGGGTGCCCAACTCGCTCGGGCCGGGCGAGTTGCTGCTGAAATATGGCTCCCAGGAGCAGAAAGACCATTACTTGCCTCGTCTGGCCGATGGCCGGGAAATTCCCTGTTTCGGTCTGACCGGTCCACGTGCGGGCTCTGATGCGACCTCGATTCCCGATACCGGCATTGTGTGCAAAGGCATGCATGACGGTAAAGAAGTGCTGGGTGTACGCCTGAATTTTGAAAAACGCTGGATCACCCTGGCGCCTATCGCCACCGTGGTTGGTTTGGCATTTCGGATGTTCGACCCCGATAAACTGCTGGGCGAGACCGAAGACATCGGCATTACCTGCGCGCTGATTCCCCGTGGCACCGAAGGCATGGAGATCGGTCGTCGGCATGCGCCCATCGGCAGCCCCTTTATGAATGGCCCTATCATCGGTAAAGATGTGTTTATCCCGATGGACTGGCTGATCGGTGGTACTGAGATGGCCGGGCAGGGCTGGCGCATGCTGGTTGAATGCCTGTCTGTTGGCCGGTGCATTACTCTGCCATCTGGCGCTAGCGGTTCAGGCCGGTACATGGTCGGTCTGGCCGGTGGCTATACCCGCATTAGGCGTCAGTTCAATGTTCCGGTGGCGGATATGGAAGGCGTGCAGGTGCCGCTGGCCCGCATCGCTTCCATGGCTTACATCGCCCGGGCCACGGTGCGACACACCGCCAATATGATTGATGCCGGTGAAAAACCCGCGGTTCCCTCGGCCATTTTGAAAAGCCAGCTGACTGAGTTTCAGCGCCAGATGGTGACCGATGCCATGGATGTGCACGGCGGGAAAACTGTGACGCTGGGGCCGCGTAATTATTTGGGTATCGGTTATTCCTCAACCGCCGTGTCGATCACGGTTGAGGGTGCCAACATTATGACCCGCAGTCTGATGATCTTTGGTCAGGGCGCGATTCGCTGTCATCCCTGGGTGCTCAAAGAGCTGGAAGCGAAAGACAACAACGACATCGATGCCTTCGACACCGCCATTTTCGGGCACATTGGCATGGCCGCCGGTAACGTGGCCCGGTCTCTGACTGCAGCCCTGGGCATTCCGACCGGTGAGACGCCGTTTTACGGTGATGCGGGCCGCTACGCGCGGGCGGTGAACCGCTTCAGTGCCTCATTCAGCTTATTGGCTGATGTGGCCATGGGCACACTCGGCGGTGCGCTCAAACAACGCGAAATGTTGTCGGCCCGGCTGGGCGATGTGCTGTCGAACCTTTATATGACCTCGATGGTGCTTAAAGAATGGCACGAGGGCACCAAAGTCGCCGGAGAAGACGCGCTGATGCGGTACAGCTGTGAGTTTCTGTTGTACCGGGCTGAGTTGGCGATCGATGAGATCCTCGACAACCTGCCGAGCCGTGCAGTCGCGATTGCTGTTCGCCCAGTGGTGTTGCCGCTGGGCAAGCGCTGGCCAATGCCTTCCGACAAGCTGGTGGCCCGTATTGCCCGGGATATTTCAACCGATACGCCGCTGCGCAGTCACTTGATTGAAGACACCTGGCAGACGCACGAAGAAGGCCAGCAGGAGAACCCCCTGGCTCGCTATAACGCCTTGCTGAAAGACAATGAGCGTGCGACCAGTTTGTACAAAGTGGTCAACAAAGCCTACGCCAGGGGCGAGTTGCCGACAACGGCACTGCACCCGGAACAGCGTGCCGAAGAGGCCTATAAGGCAGAGCTGATTAGCGAAGAGGATTATAACTTTATGGTGGCCTATGAAGCCGATGTGCTCGACATGCTAACCGTTGATGACTTTGCATTCGATGAGTTGGCGCGCAATAAGAGCAAGATTGTCTGGCACAACGGGCGGCCCAAGGCCAAGCGCAAAGCCGTTCCCAAGAAATCTGAGGCGGCTACGGACGAGTAAAGGGTAAGGCTGGCTGGGTATTATGCTCGGCCAGTGATTAGGGCGAGAATGCGTTGAGACAGAAATTCGTGCTGATTGAACCACTGGCCAACCCTAGGACTACCGGGTACGCCTACTGAAGGTCGTTAGACCGCAGGGATGCGGTCTTCGAGCCCCCATGGATGGGTTCACGGCGTACCTTCAGTAGGCGTAGCCGGTGGTCCGCATGGCACTGAGTTAATTTAACCGGTCTTCCACCGCGCCGATTTTGTCATCGAAGGTCTGGTCCTTATCGGTTCGGGTACCGACCTTGATTGTCGAAGACAGTCGGGTGACGCCACCTTCGTGTAACTCGGTATGGCAAGCCTTGATGGCGGCGAAAACGTCGTCCCAGTCGCCATAGAGGTTGGTGCCGTAGGCGTGCATTCGGGTTTCGATCGGGAAGCGCTGCAGAATGCGCTGGCACTGGGCAATTTCATCGGCAACTGAGACGCCTTCGCCGATCGGGATCACGCAAAGATCGGCCATGCATTTCATGACTTCTGCTCCTGCCGGTCCATGAATTCTTGCTGAGTTTCAAACTCTTCGACGTCTGGTACCAGGGGCCAGCCGCCGAGTTGTTTCCAGCGGTTGACCATATCGCAGAACAGGTCGGCGGTTTTTCGGGTATCGTACTCGGCGCTGTGCGCTTCGCGGTCATTGAATTCAATGCCTGCGGCTTCACAGGCTTTCTTAAGCACGGTCTGACCATAAACCAGACCGGCCAGAGCCGATGTGTCGAAGGTTGAAAAGGGGTGAAACGGGTTGCGTTTAATGTCGGCGCGCTCTACGGCGGCCATCAGAAACGAATGGTCGAAGATGGCGTTGTGACCGACCAATATGGCCCGTTTGCAGTCTTCATCCTTAACGCCATGGCGAACCATTTTGAAAATGCTTTTCAGAGCATCGGCTTCGTCGATGGCATCACGCAGGGGGTTGTGCGGATCAATCCCGGTGAATTCGAGTGCCGCCTTTTCCATATTGGCGCCTTCAAACGGCTTTACATTGAAAAACAGGGTTTTATCCGGTGACAGCCAGCCTTCTGAATCCATTTTCAGAGTAACGGCAGCAATTTCAAGCAGGGCATCGGTGCGGGCATTAAAGCCTGCCGTTTCAACGTCGATGACAACCGGGTAATAACCACGAAAACGCTGCGACAACAGCCAGTGAGCTTCGGGGTGCGACACGCGCGCTCCAGACCAGGAATTTGACGATCATCTTAATGAACTGGTCAGTTATGGCAAGGCGTTTGCTGTGGTTTTATAAATGGGCCATGTATAGGCCACAAATGGGCCGGAAACCGGCAAGATTCTGGAGACGACTGATGACCGTTCGGCAACGATTCGCCCTGGCGCGCCGGGTAGCGGCGATTTCTGGCCGCGACCGCCTGTTAGCACTGGTGTATCACCGCGCCAGTGGTGCCCAAACCGAGTTGGACCTGGTCGACCTGACCCGGGTGTCGGTGTTTGCACAAGAAGGACAGTGTTACTGGCACATCGAAGGCAGAGGCTGCAGCGAAGCCATTGTCCCGATGGATATACCGGGCGAATCCCTGATTCGCCAGTACCTGACTGAGTGGCGCGGTTTTGAACTACGATGGCCTGGCGCGGTTTGTCAGTGAGGCCGAGCTGCAGGTGTGGCCGCTTTAATCCCGTCGTTGAAAATACGCCAGTCAACTCTAAGGTTCAGGGCTCTACTTCGCGCCAATAAATAATGCGGTCGTGCCCGCGATAAACACCGAAGGTGACGGTCGCCTCTGGTGAACTCAATACGCCATCGCCATTGAAATCATCCTGCAGCCATAGCGGCACATTCATCGTCAACCGGGCTGAACCGGTGTTGCCTGCACCAGGTGCTATCAGCGCCAGTTCTGATCCTGATTTTACCTCACCCGTGAGCAGGGTGTCGTTAACCGGCTCCAGAGTGGTGATTGCCGGTGACAGGGTAGCGTCGGTATTACTGTATACCCAGCAACTTTCCGCTTCGTGTAACACCATCATTGATCCATCGTAATATTCTGCGCGCATCGGCACGATAAGGTCCCGGGTCTCGGGACCGTAGCTATTTTCCAGACGGATTCGGCCATAACGAATGTCGAAATTCGCCGTTGGGGTTAAATTTGCGGGCAGGGCGCTGGCGCTTACGGCATCGTCGTCGGTCAATGAACTTAGGTTGATTGGCACCTGAGGCATAAAGGGCGCAACCCGGCTGACTGTGGTTTTAGTGTAGAGGAGACTGTCGGATGCGGAGAAGCGGTAGCGTTGAATGCCGGGATTAACGACATCCAATTCGCCTGCATTGAGCGTTAGCGTCAGCGGGAATGGCAAACCCTGAGCGTTCAGTGCGGCGTTGTCACTGGTTGGCGCTACCCGAGTGAGGTCTGACGCCTGCAGCTTGTTAAAACCGCCCTGGGTGTAATTTTGGGTCAGGGTGCCTTCTGCGTTGACGGCGCTGATTTGCAGCTCTGGGCGCGTCAACCAGCCCAGCGTCTGCCCCGAGTAGGCCATGGGTGTTGTCAGGTCGCAACTGGGATTAAAAGCGCCGGGCGTCTGCACCAATTCAAAATCGGCCGGGATCATTCTGGCTGAGAGTGAGCTGAGTGTGGTTCCGAGGTCGATGCTGAAATACGCAGGGGGTGTCAGCGTAAAGTCAAAGATACCGATTTCGCTTAACCGCTGGGTCAGTTCGTTTTGTCCGTCGCTCGCCGCCAGGTGATTGTAGCTTGTCAGGGAGACGGTACCCGTTTCGCCGCTGGCCGGGGCTCTGAGGGTATGTGCCAACGCTAGGTTACTCAACTGGAAATTCGGCGTTGGTTCATTGTCTGCAAAGTCAGCATCACCATCGCTCTGCCAGGCTTTGGCGGTTACAGTGATGCCAAAATCAGTGCCTGCCACTTCGGTATTGCTACAACTGCTGTCGGCGGTTCCGCACCCATTAGCAGGGGTGACTACAAAACCGGCCGGGTAGCTGACGAATATATCGCTGCCCGGCATCACCAGGCCTTCGTCCTCATTGGCGGCGCTTCCCTGATAGCGGGCATCCAGTTGCATCAGACCAGCATCGGCATAGTGCACGTCGATCAATGCTTCTCCGTTACTGTCGAAGTCAAGCGACAGGCTGGTCGCACTGGCTTCATCCTGCCCGACTTCCCGGCTGTTGACCGACAGCGGCCAACTAACCGGTCTGCCCGTGTTGTCGGGATCAACATAGCCCGACCAGAATTGAACATCCCGGCTGACACCGGCGAAGGCCGGGACGCATTGCAGGGTTTCGGTATCGGTATCTACGGCCGCAATGCGAATGTTCTCGCTGGGCTTGTTGGCCAGTTGATCCGGCAATGAAAAAGCCAGGCCACTGTCGTAGAACGTCAGGTTGCAGAGGCTGGGATCGGGCCCGGCCCCGCCGGAGATGCATTCTGTTTCCGTGAACGGTCGTGTGGTTGGTGTTGAACTGGCAACACCCAGAATAACCGTGCCTGCGCTTGTGCTTTGAAACGGAACCGTTAGTGACCCGCCTGAAAAAGTAACCGCATCACCACCGACCCAACCAGTGGGTGTAAGGTTGGCAGTGACTTCGTCGGTATAAAGCGAATCGCAATCGGCATCCAGACAAGCTTGTACAATGATGTCTTCCAGCTGGCAGGTAATACCGTTGCCACTGTGAATAAATTCGAAATGATCGAGCTGGTCGCCAACCGGGTTCAATTGGTCGGCACAGATCTGGAAGTTGCCAAATTCGTGTATATTGTTCGAGCCACTCGTCGAGCTGGTCAGTGATAGCAGGACATTGTCCGGTACAGCGGCCTGGTTTATGTCGCTTAACACATCGAAAGGCCCAATCAGCGTCGTATAGGCGTTACCAGTGCCACCGATATCACGCTCTACCGAGATTGTTGAACTGCCCGCCGGACGGGAATCAACGATGATTCGATATTTGTGCGGGTCAGTTGACGTTGTTGAATCAATGCCCGGTGACAGAACACCCGTGCCCGTCAGATACCGATAGCCTGTGCCGCCCGCACCCGATCCGCGTATGGTGACCGAGTTCAGTGTTCGACCTGGCCCGCCAATACGACCTTCTGTTGGATTGGCGAAATCACCGTATTCGTCAAGCCCAATACCCAGCCAGCCACCGGCAAAACCGGGGTCACCATTGTCGCGTTGAGCGTAGCCCAGGGAGCCACCGAAACTGCCAGTCTGCGGGGTGATGGCAGCATCGGACAGGACGATCGTCAAACCATCGGCGCCGTTTCCATCGTAGGCGTAATAATCAAATTCAAGAACGATCAGGTTGTCAGCGGCAGGAATGAAGCGTTGCAGAGTTACCGCCGTTGACTGGTTATTCTGAGCTTCCGTCATGCGTAGCCGGTTAGTCCCGGAGACGTTGACAATGCCGGGTGTAAAACTTCCATTGGCGGCGCTTGTTACCCAGTCGTCACTGAGCGTTCCGCTGTCGAAATCGTCACTGAAGCACGTAGGTGCGCAGGGCTTTCTATAGTTGTAGGCAGTATCGATCTCGGCTGCTGTTAGTACCCGATTGAACAATCGTACTTCATCGATATTTCCGTTGATGCCATAGGATCCATCTTCCGCTGAACCAAAGATCAATCCACCGGCCACTGTGTTCAAAGGTTGCCCACCACCAAAGTTTTCGGTTTCGGCTAAGGTGCCGTTGATGTGCAGCTGCAGAGTTCGTGAATCACCATTGTAGGTTGCGGTAAGGTGCTGCCAGTTACCGTTAAACAGGGTGCCGTTGTTTAGGTCTACGGACCTCGTGTCACCGTTCCTTAGTCGCACTTCCAGAAACAGACGATTGCCTGACCGGTACACTTCAAAACGGCCTTCATTTGACCGTGTAGAACCACCGTAGGCGGCGAGTGTTTGAAGGGAACCAGCCTGTTCGCTACCTTGCAATTTAAACCAAAGTGACAAAGAGAAGGATTGTTCATCGGTGATCAATGATGAGCCGGGTGTTTCAACTCGGCTTCTGTTGTTGAACTCACCATACTCACAGGTGCCCGGATTGCCACTCAGGGCAGGGTCGGAGTTGCTTGTGTTAGCACCTGACTGGGTGGTCCCGTGTAAATCATTGCCGGAGCTGTCCAGCACCTCACCGGTCGAACCGGACCATTGGGGCTGGTCCAACTCCCAGAAGCCAACCATGCCCAGAGGCGTGGCGACCGTCGGACAATCTCTCAATGTGCCGTCCAGATTCCTTTGTTCAAGTTGACGCTGGTACAGCTTATCGACCTGATTCTCGTCCAGTACGTCATCAAAAATGACAACTTCGTCCAGGTCCGCCTGAAGGAAGTTGGCTCCTGATCCATTGGAGTACAGAACACGGCCGATATCGTTGAAACTGCTCCCGACTTCTCCAATCAGTGAGTTGTTCGTTCCGTTTCGATCTCGTATGCCATCTATAAAAATTTGATAGCTACCATCTGACGCATCACGCGTGAGAACAACGTGCCGAAACGTACCATCGTTGATCGCTGTATCCGACTTGGTCGCATCAAAGTCGTTTCCTTTGGTGATCCCAATATGGCCGCTGGCGTCAATCCACCCCCAAAAAATATCGTCCGCAACGCCACTTTGTTCTACTCCGGCTATTGCCGGTGCCTGCCAGCCAATGTCATTTCCTGTATTTGTAGTACGAATCCAGAAACTCAGAGAAGATGTACCCTGTAGAACTGAAAGGTCCTCGACGGTGATATAGTCAATAGAGCCATTCAAGCGGCCCGCGTTGCAAATTTGCCCGGGGTCTACTGTTTGGCTAAAACCGGCTGGTGTGCCATGACGATCGTTGCCACTGCTATCGAGTGCTTCACCCGTCTGGCCGGACCAATCCGGTTGGTCAAATCTGTATTCAGCAAACGTTGATGGCAATGCGGCCGTGCAATAACTCTCATAGTTGCCGCCATTGGCAGTGCAATCGCCATTGGCATCGGAATTGTTGCCGATATTAATATTGCCTCCAGCTGTTAAGTTCGCGTTGATAAGCGAATTATTACCGATTGAGACGTCGCCACCGACAATTATATCGAAAAAAAAGTTATTGGCGGGGTTTAGCTCGGCATTGGTGCCAACTGTCAGATTGCCACCAATCGACAGATTGATTGCTTCGGTTAAAACGATTTCATCAAAATCGTTATCCGACAGCGTGATTGAGCCAGCGCAGTCAATGTTGCCACCACTGACCGAGCAAGACGAAAACAGCCCGGTGTTCCCGTCTTCCGGGAGGGTGTAGGTTTCTGCGAAGCTGTACCCGGTCAGCAATAAGCTTGATACAAGCAACCCTTTGATGATGAAGTGAATAATTTTTCGCAGCGCTGTCATTGTGCTCGCACCTCAACAATACGCCGTCCCTGATCCAGACCGGAGCCGCAGACCCCTTCACTGATGATCGTGTAATAGGTTGTCGGCCCCAGGTTGTCCGTGCTGCAGGAAACACTGGCCCGGCAGCCATTGAGGCCGGGGGTCGAAAAAGAATGTTGATAAATGGGCGCGGAACAACTGCTTCCGGCGCTGCCGTCAATCGGAAACAACAAAGCCAGCGCCGCCTGCGCCCCGGATTCGGCGGCATAAAAGGCGCGTGTGGACTGCAGGTCCTGTATTTCCATTTCCGCGGTGCCCTGTTGCAACTGGGTGATGGTAACCACTATCAATGCCAGCACGGTAATGATGAAGATCGCCAGCGGCAAGCCAGCCCCGCGTTGACGGTTTGCTTGATGGTTCAGGTTAGGGAACATTGCGTAACTGTACCTCCTGCGCCACGTAGATGCGTTCTGAGGATTGATCGGATTGGACGGAAAATTCCAAGGTGACCAGTCCATTGCGTTGCAGGCTGGGCGGCACGACGCTGAACAACAGTGAATCGGGCTCCAGCGGTGCTCCTATGACTTCGCGACCATCCGCAAAGGTGGCAGGTAGAGCCGCGCCGACGGTTGCCTGAAAACCATAATCACGATACCGATAGATGTATCGGCCTTCCTGGCAATAGGTAACCGGTGTGCTCACCATGAACACGCGCCGGACCGGCGAGTCAGTGATGAACTGGTGTTTGCCTGAGTCGAACGTCAGATTCACCGTGCCCGAGCCTGCTGGCAAGGTTGCTGTCATTGGAGACACTACCCCCGGTGTTGTTGGGGTGTAGAGTTCGTTGGTGGTGGCCGCATAGGGATAAATAACCGCATGTCCTGCACTGTCAGCACCATTCGCCAGTGCCAACACCGGAAAACTGGACTGTGCTGAGGTAATGGGCGCGTTACGGTAAACCGTGCTGGCCAGAATGGGAATAAATTCCAGGCAACGACCGTCGCCACTTAAGCGCACACTGCCGGGCAGGGCGACGCGTATGTCCCGGCTGATCTGCTCCGATATAACACCGGCGGCCATGGCCAGCCGCTGTCGGTTCGCGGTATCCAGAGCGCCCTGGACCGAATAGCGGATAAAGCTGATTGGAATAACCGAGATAATGCCCAACAGCACGATCACAATGATCAGCTCAGTCAGCGTAAAGCCGCTCTGTCTGGCAAGGCGACCCATTAAAAATTACTCCGGTAAGCGCTGAAGACGGCGGTTTGACTGGTTGGACTGCTGATGCTGACATCAATGCGTTTTGCCTGGTCAATATTACCGTCACCCAGCTCGGCAGCGGTATCAACACAGCTAACGCTGATGCTAACGGTGTACCCTTCATAGCCCTCGCTGATGACGCCAGACGCCAGTTCGGGTGGGCTGAACTCCAGACCATCGTATTCATCAACACTGCGGAAAGTATCGCGGTCGTCTTCATCGCCACCGATCACGCGACAGGTACCTGCATAGGGAGGTGCGCCACCATCGGGCGTTTCCCGGTCAAAGGGCTGCCCCATTATTTCGTCGAGGTAGGCCTGGGCCAGTGCGATGGCCCTGCTCTGAAACAACGTATCCGAGCTGCGTCCGACCACATTGGAAAACGCGATGATGGTACCTGACAGCGCAATGGCAATGATCACGATGGTGATGATCAGTTCTACCAGGGTGACCCCTCGTTGCGTTTTGGATGGCCCTATCATGGCTCACAACTCCCGGTGTAGGCGAAGCCGGTAGAGCCCAGACAGGCAAGATGGCTACTGCCATTGCCGTTGAAGTTCAATTCTAAATTGCTACCAACGCGCCCTCGCCGGTCGAAGGTGAAGACCTGACTGTTCGTTGCGACACTACCGTCAATGGTTAGTTGCGCATTCTTGCGATCCGCAGTGCGGGTGTTGAAATTGGTGGTGCCCTGGCTGATGAGGTAGCGCCATTCAGTGGTGTCTTGTTCCAGTGTCAGAGTGACAGCGTTAGACGCATCCGTATTGGCCAATGCGCGTTTCTGGGCGAGCAAGGCTGAGGCTATGAATTGGTCGCGAGCGAGAAGGGTGGAGTAATTGCCGGATGAGGCGAATAGACCGATTCCCACTGCGCTTAAGATGCCTAATATCAAAAGAACTACGACCAGCTCAGTTAAAGTGAACCCTTGGTGGGAATGAAAAGTGGGCATGGGAGCCCCCTATGGTTGGCTTATTCACTTAGTAGGGTTGCTTCAAATTACTGGCTTCGATCGATCTTAAGTTTAGGGTTTCCCATAGCCAGCCTTTTGTATGAGTGTGCTTGCGAAGTTAGAAAACTGTAGCACAACGAAAAGTTTCTCTGCTAAAGCAACCCCAATGCGGCGGCGGCTTTAGCAAAGCGGTTAGCGATGATTAACTACAGGTTGTAGTTCCGCCAAAAACTGGAGCAGTTGTGGCGTCAGCAGCTTCAGTGTAAACAACAGTGCAATCAGCAGCTATTTCAGCAGTTAAAGTAGGTGGCGTTGCTGAGGTATCGGGAGTTGTAGTTACACCACTAATTTGTGCTGCGGATTCTATCCCTGTAGCAGTGGCGGCAGGATAACCATATACCAGATCGATAACTACACCTTCGATAGTGATATTTGCAGCTGCACTCGATGTGTCACAGCTACTACTTGCAAGGCAGGCTGCCTTGGTAATAGAGCTTGCAGAGCGCATGGCGCCAAAAATACCCTCTCTTGAAGCGCTTTTGGCTTCCGATGAGAAATCAACAAATCGTGGTAGTGCAAAAGCAGCCAAGATGCCCAAAATCACAATCACCATGATCAGTTCAATCAGTGTAAAACCTTTTTGTTGCTTCATAGTCAGTTTCCCATGTGCGTATATGTGCTTTTCTAGCCTTAGCCTGCCAATGGTCATGCCAAGCTAAAACCGTGCCAAAGAATTAATTCCGGATCATATTATTGCTTGTTTGGCCATTCCATGGGGTCCAGAATGAGACTTGGCTCTCAATATTAGCGAGTTTATGCGGTTTTCCTGGCGTTGCAAAGGTGCAGTCGTTGTTTTTGCCTGACAGTGGCAAGGTTTTGACGTTTTAGGCCTGTTTTTCCTGGAATCCGGATTGTAAGGCTTCAAATGTGACGTCTGGCGTCAGAAAGGTTTGGACGCAAAACACTAAAAGACGTGAAACAGGAAGGGACGCCGGACAGGAGGAGACGCGAAACAGTGACAGACGCAGGACAAGAAGGGACGCAAAACACGAACAGACGCCGGGCCGTCTCCAAGGTTTAGCGTCTTACGGTGTTCCACGTCATTAAATGTTTTGCGTCCTTTTATGTGTCACGTCTTTCCATGTCCTGCGTCTTTCCAAGTCCACGTCAGTTGCAAGCCTTCCTGAACCGTTCAATCAACCGGGCGGTCGAGCTGTCGTAGCCTTCAGTGTTGCCGGTTTCGAGTGCTTCAAACACGCTGTTACCCAGCACCTTGCCGAGCTCAACGCCCCACTGGTCGAAGCTGTTTACACCCCAAATAACGCCCTGAACATAAACTTTGTGTTCATACATGGCGATCAGAGCACCTACGACTTGCGGCGTTACCTGCTCAAACACCAGGCTGTTACAGGGGCGGTTGCCGGGCACTACCTTGTGGGGCACCAGCTCGGCGATGGCGGCCGCGTCTAGACCTTTTGCTTTGAGTTCAGCCGTGACCTCGGCCTCGGTCTTGCCCTCCAGCAGGGCCTGTTGCTGGCCAAGATAGTTGGCGAACAGCCAGGGGTGGTGGTCGGCCACCGGGTTGTGGCTTTTCAATGGCATCAGAAAGTCGGCCGGGATCAGGCGGGTGCCCTGATGCAAAAGCTGGTGATAGGCATGCTGGCCGTTGGTGCCGGTACCCCCCCAGATCACCGGGCCGGTGCTCCAGCCTACGGGCCGGCCATCCTGAGTCACCGCCTTGCCATTGGACTCCATATCGACTTGCTGCAAGTGAGCCGGCAGGTCTTTCAGGCTCTCGTCGTAACTGAGTACCGCATGGGCTTCTGCGCCCAGAAAATTGTGGTACCAGACACCCAGCATGCCGAGAATGACCGGCAAGTTGTGTTCAAGACCCGTGGTGCGAAAGTGCTCGTCCATCTCATGAGCGCCACTGAGCATCTGCTCGAAGGTATCGAACCCAAGCACAATCGCCTGGGCCAGGCCAATGGCCGACCAGAGCGAGTAACGACCGCCGACCCAGTCCCACATCGGGAACATATTGGCTTCGTCGATGCCGAACTCGGTCGCGGCCTTGATGTTGGTTGATACCGCCACAAAGTGGTGTTTTACCTGCTCCGGCTTGCCGCCTTGCTGAAAAAACCACTCGCGCGCCGCTTCAGCGTTTTTCAGCGTTTCCAGGGTGTTGAAGCTTTTTGAGGCAACGACAAAGAGGGTGGTTTCGGGGTCGAGATCCCGGCAAACACTGGTGACGTCTGTGCCGTCGATGTTGGCGATGTATTTGAGCTCAAAGCCGTCTTGCCAGAAGGGTTTCAGCGCATCGGATACCACTTTCGGGCCGAGGTAGGAGCCACCAATACCGATATTGACGATGGTGCGCAGCTTTTTACCGGTATGGCCAGCAAAGTCACCGCTGTGAACTGATTCAGCAAAGGCTTTCATTTTAGCCAGGGTGGCGGTTACGGTCTCGTTGATGTCTTCACCGTTCACCTTGATCGGGCGTTGGCTGCGATTGCGCAGGGCTATGTGCAATGCCGGGCGGTTTTCGCTGCGGTTGATGATATCGCCATTGAACATGGCATCGATGGCTTCGGGCAACTTAGCCAGCCGGGCCAGGGCCATCAACTGGTTCAGTGTCTCGTCGGTAACCCGGTTTTTGGAGTAGTCGAGTTCAATACCGGCGGCCTGCGCGGTCAGGCGGGGGCCGCGCTGCGGGTCTTCGGCAAAGAGGTCACGCATGTGCACATCGGCAATGGCGGCTTTGTGTTCTTCGAGCTTCTTCCAGGTTGTCAGTTGGGTAGGATCGTAAGCCATAGGTCGTTTCCCGATTGTTTTTGTGGATGAGGATTAATAAGAATGCATGGAGGATAGGTTGGGGTATGACGAAGCGATACCAACCTGACCGTAAAGTAATTATGTAATTTAATTACAAAATGAGGTCAAAAACCACCAGTTAGTGAAATTTTCCGACAAAAATAGACGCGACTGATGAAGGGACGTAGGACATTAAGGGACGCAACACATGGAAATGACGCAGGACATTTAGGGACGCAACACATTGAGAGACGCAAGACATCGAAGGACGCGACACATAAAAAGACGCATAAGCCGGGGCTTTGCAGGTGGTTGAAGCGTCTTTTCCTGTCCTGCGTCTCTTATTGTTTCGCGTCTTTCAGTGTTCTACGTCCCTTGATGTGTTGCGTCTTTTCATGTGTTGCGTTACTTACGCAAGTTGAACAGGCAGGGCGTTGCTGGTGTGGCTTACGGTGTTGTCGTCGTTCATATAGAGCATGCGGGGTTTGAAGGTTTCCAGTTCGGTTTCGGAGAAGTTGGCGTAGGCGCAGATGATGACCGTATCGCCGACGCTGGCTTTGTGGGCGGCGGCGCCATTCACCGAGATCATGCCGCTGTTGTCTTCACCGCGAATGGCGTAGGTGGTGAAGCGTTCGCCGTTGGTGACGTTGTAGATCTGGATCTGTTCGAATTCACGAATACCGGCTGTATCGAGCAAGTCGCCACCAATGGCGCAGGAGCCTTCGTAGTTCAGTACCGCATGAGTGACTTTGGCCTTATGCAACTTGGCCTTGAGCATGATTAATTCCATTGCGCACCTCGTAATGAACCGGACAGCATCGGGCGTGATCCGGAAGCAGGGTTTTATCGGAAACTGGGGCTGGACGCGAGCTGCCTATCGATCCACCTGGATGTTATCGATCAGTCGGGCCTTGCCGAGGAAGGCCGCCGCCAGGATGACCAGTTCATGATCATTTTCAGTGGCGGGTTCCAGGTCGATGCGGCGGCTGATGTTGAAATAATCCGGAGTAAAGCCAGCGTTATGCAGGGCTTCCTTGGCGGTTCGGGTCACCTTGGCCAGGTCGTGTTCGCCCTGTTCAATGGCGGCTTTGGCGTTGCATAAAATGCGGTACAGGGCCGGCGCCTGTTCCCGCTCACGGGCCGTCAGATAATTGTTGCGCGAGCTGTGGGCCAGGCCATCGTCGGCACGGCCGGTATCCACGCCGATCATCTTAATGGGCAGGAAGAGATTGCTGACCATGGTTTTCAGCACGGTAAACTGCTGAAAATCTTTCAGGCCAAAGACGGCACAGTCTGGCTGCACCTGATTGAAGAACTTCAGCACGATCGTTGCCACGCCGACGAAATGCCCGGGGCGACTGGCGCCGCAGTGCAAGGTGGTGATTTTGTCGACACTGACGCGGGTCAGGTCCGGCTCCGGGTACATGACCGGCCTGGTTGGGGTGTATAGCAGGTGACACCCTTCGGCGATCAGTTTTTTGGTGTCTTCTTCGAGGGTGCGCGGGTAGCCGGACAAGTCTTCGTTTTCACCGAACTGAGTCGGATTAATGAAGATAGAGGCCACGACTATGTCAGCGTGTTCACGGGCGTTCTTGATCAGTCGCATGTGGCCTTCATGCAGGTTGCCCATGGTGGGTACCAGCGCCACGCGTTTGCCGCCTGCCCTCAGTTCGTCGAGGGCGGGTCGGAGTTCGTCGAGAGTAGCAACGATTTTCATAGCTGTATCACTCAGAGTCAGTTACAGAACCGGTGTCGGGGTGGGCAGTGCGCTGACGCCGCGCTCAGTCAAATGCGTGTTCCGGGCCGGGAAAAGCGCCGGATTTGACCTCGTCAATGTAACGGGTAACCGCCTCGGCCAGGGTATTGGGCTCGGCCATGTAGTTTTTCACAAATTTGGGCAGGCGGTGCTGGGTGAAGCCCAGCATGTCGTAACTGACCAGAACCTGAGCATCGGTTACGTTGCCAGCACCGATACCGATGACCGGCACCGGCACGGCGTCGGTAATGGCGCGGGCCAGATCGGTTGGAACGCATTCCAGTAGTACAAAATCCGCCCCCGCTTCAACCAGGGCGATGGCGTCGTTGATCATGGTCTGGGCGGCCACTTCATCGCGCCCCTGAACTTTGTAACCACCAAACTTGTTAACGGACTGAGGCGTTAGGCCGAGGTGCACGCAACTGGGTATACCGGCCCGGCTGAGCGAGACAATGCTGTCTGTAAGCCAGGCGCCACCTTCCAGTTTGACCATGTGCGCACCGGCCTGCATCAGTTGCCCGGCACTGGCCTGGCACTGATCGACACTGGCGTAGCTGTTAAAGGGCAGGTCAGCGACGATTAGGGCACCCTGGTTGCCCCGGGCAACGGCGGCGGTGTGATACACCATTTGATCCAAAGTGACTGGCAGGGTGGAGTCCTGCCCCTGCAGGACCATGCCCAGCGAATCACCCACCAGCAGGGACTCGACGCCCAGCTTGGAAAACATCTGGGCAAAGGAGGCGTCATAGGCGGTCAGCATGCTGAATTTTTGGCCGTCGGCGACCAACTGTTTCAGGGTCGCTACCGTGTGATTCTTCGCCATCTGGGCTCTCTCGATCGGTTAGGTGGGGGCGAATGGTTGCGATTTGAGGGGGCTAAGTCAAGCCGGGGTGTCGGTAACCCTGGTTTTGGATCTGTCCAGCCGGTTTGCCGGGGCAGTTTTGGCCGCTATTTCAGCTCTGAATCGGGGATTGTTGCCTGCTTTTTGGCAATGGCGTTACCAGCGGGTGATCGCCTGATCACTTGTCTGCTTAAGCCAGTGGCTTAATGGCTGGCCTTGAAGGACCAGATCGGGGGCGATATCAGCCAGCGGACGGACCACAAAGGCACGCTCGTGTGCCCTTGGGTGCGGCAGGGTCAGGCCTGGGTCGGGTGAGGTGAGGTTATCGAACCAGATAATGTCCAGGTCGAGCGTACGCGGGGCCCATCTAACCTGACGCTCCCGCCCAAAATGATGTTCGATTTGGTGCAGTGCCTGAAGCAACGGACGCGGCTCAAGCGCAGTGTCGATTGCGCATACGGCGTTCAGATAGTCGGGCTGGTTTGACGGACCACCGATGGCGGCACTTCGGTACCAGGGTGATATCTGTTGAACCTGGGTCTCGGGCAGTGCCGCGATTTCGGCCACGGCGCCTTCAAGAGCATCGGCGCTGAGACCCAGATTACTGCCCAGGGCGATGTAGGCATGGTGCACGGGCGTGACGGTTGGCATCAGTCAGATCCGGACAATGCAATCAGGAGACTGAGTCGCCAGAGTTTTGCGGTGGTCGCCGACGTCTGCGCCGGCGCGGACGGTCACTGGCAGCTTCGCTGGCCATGTCACGGCGAATGTCCGGGTTTTCAGTCTGGTAGTCGGTCCACCACTGGCCCAGGTTGCCGGTCTTCTCGCCAGCGCTTTCGCGCAGTAACAGGAAGTCATAAGCGGCTCGAAAACGCGGATGACTGGCGACCTGTTCGGCGCGTTTTGGAGTGCGCTTGGGCAATCGTAATTGGAGTTCCCAGATCTCTTTCATCGGAATTGAAAACCGCTTGGGAATGGCGATGGACGATATCTGATGCGCTACGATCTTGCCCATAGCCTGCAACCAGGCGGGTTGCTCTGGCGTACCCATGTTCAGGGTGTACTCCGCTTCTTCGCGAACCGCAGGCCATAGCAGGGCGGCATACAGAAACGCCGGGGTCACTGGTTTGCCGCGGTTGATGCGATCATCGGTATTGACCAGGGCTTGCTCAATAAAGGCGTCGTAATAGCCATCGGTTGAGGCTTTCAGTGCGGCGTGCGTGGCAGGCAGCAGCGGTTCAACCAGGTTGTACTCACACATCAGGCGCCAGGTTGCCAGGCCATGACCGGACATCAGCATCTTGATGACTTCGTCGAACAAACGGGCGGCCGCTACGCTGCTCAATAATGGCGCGAGTTCCGGAATCAGGTCGCCGGTGCGCGGTTCGATGCTAAAGCCAAGTTTGGCGGCAAAGCGCACGGCACGCATCATCCGAACCGGGTCTTCCCGATACCGGGTTTCCGGGTCACCGATAATGCGCAGCACTTTGTTTTCCAGGTCGTCCATGCCCGAGCCGTAGGCTTTGAGCGTGAAGTCTTTGGGTGTGTAATACAGGGCGTTGACGGTGAAGTCGCGCCGTTCAGCGTCTTCTTCGAGCGACCCATAGACGTTATCACGCAATAACAGACCTTCATCGGACTGTTTTTGCAGGTGGTTGTCGTTATTGTCGTCGGTACGGCCCCGAAAGGTGGTGACTTCGATAATTTCACGACCGAAGGTGACGTGCACGATGCGAAAGCGTCGACCAATCATGCGGGAGTTGCTGAACAGTTTGCGCACCTGCTCAGGCGTGGCGTCTGTCGCGACGTCGAAATCCTTGGGTTTCAGACCCAGTTGTAAATCGCGCACGCAACCACCCACCAGGTAACCCTCGTACCCGGCGTTTTGCAGGCGGTACAGCACTTTTAAGGCCGTATGGTTGATGTCTTTCCGGGATACGCGGTGTTCGTCCCTCGGTATCGTACTCAACTCGGTGCTGTTCGATTTTTGCGGTAACCAGCGTTTGATCCAGTCCACTACCATGGTTTGCACATGATCTCGCGTTGTTCAAAGAGCGCGCAGTTTAGCGGAAGCGGCCGCCATTCTCTATGCCTTGCGCCCGTCAATATGCCCATTTAATGGCTAAATTCGGCTATACCGTGCGGATTGACCCGCTTTTAACCATAAGAAAGAGCGTTACTACACTGGATTAACAAGGGACTACGAATGAAGATTAGAAATGAGTATTGGGGGTGAGCGACAGAGTACGAGTGATGAACTGGAATAGAGCGGCCGGCACGAGGCCGGCTCTAGCAGCGTGACGACACATCACGATCTGAACCTGTATGACGTTAACAGGTGAGTGGGGCTTATTATTCTTGATGTCAGGAGATCTTAACGCCTCCGTGACCTTACACTGTCATTTGTTTTTTTATTATTAGTGTTTTTTATTGTTCTTGTTGTTAGTAGCTGACAATGGTGTTTGCCCGTTTTTAATGCTACCCCCTTATTGTTGTTTTTGGGCGGGGGTTGCTGTTGGCTGGCCCGTTGTTGTTTTTGTTGATGGGCCGATCTTCTCTTGCCCGTTAGATATAGCAGGTGCTGTGCCATTTTTAAAAAATCGTTATAAAACAATGATTTATAAATTACTGGTCAAAATGTAAGCGATTTGTCAGGGCGGGGTGGCTGTTACTTGTTACCGTAAGTGTCAATATTGTTACGTTCGTTTGAAAAGACGCGAAACATGAAAAGACGTAGGGCTTGACGAGACGCAGGACATGAAGAGACGCAGGACATGAAAGGACGTGAAACAATAAAAGACGCAAAACATTAGGAGACGAAGGGCAAGTGGGGCGTGACAACCGCTAGGGTGTAGAGACCCGGACCTTGCGTCTTTTCATGTCCTGCGTCTGTCACTGTTCCACGTCTTTTATTGAGTGGTTGTGCTGGCGGAGGATGTTGCGCTGCTTTTTTTGGGGCGAGGGAGGCCCAGCCGCTGGCGACGTTCCCACAGGCATTTGCGGCTGATGCCGAGCTTCTGTGCCAGTTCGGTTTCCGACATGCCTTCCTGGTGTTCGAGCACGAAATGCTGGAAGTAGTCCTCCAGTGACAGATCGTCCACGTCCTGGGTGTTGCTGAGATTGGCTGAGCTGGTTGAGTCATCCTGCTGATTGACCAGGGTGTCGGGGATTTTCCAGTCTTCCTGGTTCAGATCCATCTCATCGAGACTGATTTCGCCGCCTTCGCTGAGTATCAGCGATCGCTGAATGGCGTTTTCCAGCTCTCGAACGTTGCCGGGCCAGTCGTAGCGCAGCATGGCGTCGCGCGCGTCTTTGCCCAGTACTACCGGGCCATCGAGCTTGAGTCGGCGAGCGTGTTTGGCGATCAGATGTTCGGCGATTTCGACGACGTCTTGTCCGCGTTCGCGCAGCGGGGGTAACGTGACTTCGATGACCTGCAACCGGTAATACAAATCTTCCCGGAATCGGCCCTCCTTAACCAGTTGTTTCAGGTTGCGGTGGGTGGCCGCGATGAGGCGGACATCGACGGTGCGTGAATTCACCGACCCGACTCGCCGTACCTCACTCTCCTGGATCACCCGCAGCAGCCGGGCCTGAGCCTCCATCGGCAATTCACCGATTTCGTCAAGAAACAGTGACCCGCCCTCGGCTGCCTCGACCAACCCCTGTCGAGCGGCGGTGGCGCCAGTGAAGGCGCCCTTTTCGTGGCCGAAGAGCTCCGATTCTATCAGGCTTTCAGGAATGGCCGCGCAGTTGACACAGATCATCGGTTGGTCGTGACGCGGGCTGTGCTGATGAAGGGCTCGTGCGGCCAGTTCTTTACCGGTACCGGATTCGCCGTGAATCAGCACAGTAATGTCGGCTGGCGCTACGCGCCGTATTCGATGGTAGAGCCGTTGCATCGATTCACAACTGCCCACCAGATCGCCCAGTGTGCTGTGCGGCTGATGCTGGCTTTCGTCGGCGGGGGTGTCGCCGGTTTCGAGTTGTACGCGTTGCTGCCGGTGAGTGCTGACAATGCGGCCAACGGTGCGCACCATTTCTTCATGATCAAAGGGTTTGGCGATGTAATCGACGGCACCCATTTTCATGGCATCAACCGCGGAGCGCATACTGGCGTAACTGGTCATGATCAGCACCGGTACATCGCCAGCCATGTCGATCAGATCGGTACCTGGAGCGCCGGGTAACCGCAAGTCGGTAATAATCAAGTCGAAGCGCCCCAGATCGTGCTGGCTGGCTTCGGTCACCGATTCGGCTTCAATGACCTGGTATTGATGACGTTCCAACAGTCGTTTCAGGGCTGAGCGAATAATGCTCTCATCTTCAACTACCAGAATGTCACTCATGTCTGACCTCCAACACAGCCGGGTCTGATACCCAGGCTATGGAATACGTCGTGCAGCATAGGGTATTGGATCGGCCGCGCTGCTGGAGCCGATCCCCGCGCCCCGTGTGTTGGATGGCCTGTTTTCCGGCTATCGCGGTGGAGCGCTGTGTTCAGGATGTTACCTCAGGTAACAACCGATGTAAGGGTAACCGAATTGTGAAACGAGTGCCAATGCCCTCGGAAACGAACGCCGGGCTCTCCACCGCCATGTGACCGTAGTGTTCTTCAACGATGGTGTACGCCAGAAACAGGCCGAGCCCGGTACCCTTGCCGACATCTTTGGTGGTGAAAAAGGGGTCGAAAATGTGGTCGACGACATCGGCGGGAATGCCGGTCCCCCGGTCGATCACCTCGACCACGGCGCTCTCTATTTCGGCTTCAGCCCTGACCCGGATCACTTCTCCATCGGGGCTGGCATCCCGGGCGTTGCCCAGCAGATTGATAAATACCTGGCTCAACCGCTGGGCTTCACACAACACTGTCAGATCGTCCGCAACCTCATTGATAAAGATGACTCGCTGGGCATCGCGCGACAGCGACAACAGGTCAATGGCGTCTTGCACCACCTGACGCAGCGGGTAGGGCTGATGATCCGATTTGCCGTCACCCTGGCCAGCGTGGGCGAAATTGACCAGCGAACGTACAATTTTTGTAACGCGACTGGCTTGCTCCCGTATCTGATCGGCAATGACCTGCTGCTCGGATGGGTCGGTGACGTACTTCAGATCCTGAGCCAGGCAGTCGATGCCGGTGATGGGGTTACCGATTTCATGGGCGACCCCGGCAGCGAGCCTGCCGATTGATGCCAGGCGTTCGGAGTGAACCAGTTCCGATTCCAGCAGTTTATGTTCGGTTTCATCCTCAAGCAGGATAACAGTGCCTTCGAGCGGCTCATCCCGGCGCTGAACCTGAGCACTGCGATGCAAGCTGAACCACCGTTTGCCCCGGCCATCGGCATTGAGTTGCTCAACGGTCAATTTGTTGGAATGGCCTTTCAGAAAGCTGTCGAGCAGGTCGTACCAGTTGGCGGGCAACGAATCCAGCCGCGCACCAATGGCTTCGGCTTCAATAATGCCGGTCATGTCGGCCATCACCCGGTTCCAGAGCAGTATTTCACCGTCGCTGGCCAGGGAACAAACCCCAATGGGCAGGTTGTACAGCGTTTCACGGTGATGACGGCGCAACCGGTCGAGTTCAGCGGCCATGCCAGTCAACTGGTGGTGATAGCCGTCGAGGCGTTGTTCAAAAAAGTGGATGTCATCCCGCTCGGCCCGTTCTCCCTGTTCATAGGGAAGGTAGCGTGCCACCAGTGCTTGGGCGACGCTGGGGCCCATTAAGCCTGAGAGATTGGCTTCAATGGTGTCGCGCAGTCGGCGCAGAGCATAGGGGCGGTATTCACCCAGCGGAAAACCCAGTGTTTTCAGCCCCCGTTTGACCTCTCGTTCCGCCATGATGCGGCCGAGGGGCCGGCTTAGTGTTTCAATGAATTCAGTTACGTTACGGGCTTTTAGTGGCAAACGATGACGCCGGTCAACCGAGGTGATTACGCAGGTCTGGGCGGCGTCTTTTTCTTCCTTGCTGGTACGGGTTAGCAGTGAGACCAGAACAAAGGCCAGCGCATTGATGCCTAGAGATGCCAGGGTGGTCAGCGACCAGTGATCCGCCTCCAGAGCGAACCCCATGCGCAGCTGCGTACCCAACGACAGGCTTTCAGCCAGCATGGGAATAGCGAGGCTGGAGGCCCACACCAATAAACCCAGCGTTAACCCACTAACGAATCCCTGACGATTCGCTCCGGCCCAAAACAACAGCCCTAGTATACCGGGCAGTAGTTGTAGCAGGCCGGTGAAAGCGGTGATGCCGAGCGAGGTCAGGTTCTGAACCTGGTTGAGCAACAGATACAGCGCATAGGACAGGCCGATGACCACACCGATCAGCAGGCGCCGTACCCAGAGTAGCCAGCGGTACACATCGGCGCTGAAGCTGGGTTTGTAAAACGGCAGTACCAGGTGGTTCATGGCCATGCTGGCCATTGAAATCGACGCCAGGACGGTGATGCCCGCAGCGGCTGACAGCCCGCCAAGATAGGCCAGCCAGGTCACCCAGGGTTTGTCGAGCAACAAGCCGAGGGACAGGGAAAAATATTCAGGGCTGGCAGTCGATTCCAAAGCCTGACCCGCCCATAGAATGGGCATTACCGGCAGCGCCATCAGCAACAGATAGATGGGCAGGGCCCAACTGGCCATGCGCAGGCGCGAAAGATTGGAGGTCTCCCGAAACAGTAACTGGAACAAATGCGGCAATACCAGCGGTGCGCAGATGAACATCAGTAGCAACGAAAACCACTGAATCGGCTGTAACGGCGGTGCCTGAACACCGGTGTGAGACCATTGGGTGATGCCTTGCCAACTGCCGAAGACTTCCAGTGCGGCAACCCCACCGATGACAAGAAAAGCTAACAGTTTGAACAGGGATTCAAACGCCAGGGCGAACAGCAGCCCGCGGTGTTTTTCGGTCGGTGCTATGTCACGGGCGCCAAACAGAATTGAAAACGCCAACAGAATCAGACAGATCAGCAGGGCCAGTGGCCAGGCCATGGTGTTTGGGTCGAGCAGGGTAATGGTATCGGTGATCGCCTGAATCTGCAGTGCGAGCATCGGCAGCATGGCTAAAACCACACCCAAGGTAGTCAGAAAACCCACCCAGCGGCTGCGGTAACGGAAAGCGAACAGGTCAGCGAGTGAGGCCAGTTGGTAACTGCGGGCCAGGTTGTGAATGGGGCGCAGAATAATGGCCGAGAACACCATAGCAATAGCAAGGCCAAGGTAAAAGGCCAGATAGCCATAACCAAGGTGATAAGCGAGCCCGACACTGCCATAGAAGGCAAAGGCGCTGCAATACACGCCCAGCGCAAGAAGATATACCAGTGGATGCCGGGCGATATTCTGCGGAACCCAACCGCGCTCTGCGCAGTAGGCGACCAGAAAGAGCAGCAGTAAATACCCGAGGCTGACACTGATCAGGAGTTGCCAGCTAAAACCCATCAGCGCCGACTCCTTATATATTCAGCCAGAGCATTGATCATGACCAGACCCGTCCAGATCAGAAAGGGCAGATACCAGAGTTGAGTCGTGCCTGACCCGTCGAGAGTAAACGGCAGCAACAGGTAAAAGGGTAAAATGAACAGTTTGAGTAATAACGACAGTGACATGGGTCGCCCGCCCGTGAATGCGGGCGTTATCCTACCCTGACAGCGACCGGATTTTAAGCGGTGACTGAAGAATTCCGGGTCCGGTTGTTTCAGTGCTCTAGTCTGGATGGACGTCTTCCTGCTCCAGGCGCAGTGCCAGATTTTCAAAGGCGGTCAGGGCATTCTGGCAAAATACCTCAAGCAGATGTCGTTCGATCGGGTTCTGGGGAGCCAGGCCTTTAAGAAACAGCAGGCTCAGGTGCAGGTTGTTTGGCCGGTAGAGACACAGATAGGCGTTATCCATGTATTGTGAGTGGTAGCCCAGTTCGGTGCTGTCGATAAAGGCGCGTACGCCCTCCGGCAACAGCTGTGTTACTGCAACACCGACTTTGGTGTGATAGACACCGGTGCCGGCGACAACGGTCAGTTTTCCGGCCTGATCCTGCGCGGCGATGCCTTCGCACAGTGCATAGAGTGCGTCTTCGTCCGGCGAGAGTATGGCGGAAATCTGTTCGAGAATACCCAGCGCAAAATCGGGCAGGAAGGTTTTTTTCTGCAGGTGGATGGATGCACTGAGAATCCGTTCCAACCCCTGTCGGCTGCGGTCCAGCGAGAGGATATCGCGGTAACTGCGCAAGCAGGAATACAGCAGGGTATGCAGTTTGCTGCGCGTGAGTTCGGTTTTTTCTTTGTAGTCGTTGATGTCGTAATCGGCAATGATGGTTTCTTCCGGTGCCTGGCCCGGTTGACCGGTGCGCAATACGATGCGGGTGAACGTATTGTTCAATCGGGTGCGAATGATTTCTGCCAGATCCAGTCCGGCGTGATCGGTTTCCATTACCACATCGAGCAGACACAGCGCGGTATCAGGGTTATTGCGCATGGTCGTTTCGCCATCGGCGCCGCTGTAGCTGTGTAGAAATGTTAATGGTCGACCGTCGAACCTGAAATTGCGCAATGCCAGGGTGGTGATGGCATGCACTTCTTCGTCGTCGTCGACAATCAGTACTTTCCAGGGGAGCAGCAGCCCTGGTTCTGAGGGTGTGCGTTCACTGGCAAAGGTCAGTTTTTCACTCATGATGTGGCGTCCGGATTTAAGGCGATGTCGATGTGGATTCGACCGGTGTGTAAGGTATGGTGATAATCAGCTGGCAGCCCTGATGCGGCGGACTATCGAGCCGGATTTTTCCGTTCAGCTTACCGGTAACCAGATTGAAAACGATGTTCATGCCCAAGCCGCTGCCACCACTGGCGCGGCGAGTGGTGAAAAACGGATCAAACATGCGCTTCTGAGTGTCGGGGGCCATGCCTTCCCATGCCTTCGCCATCGTCTTCATAGATCAGTTCCAGTGTTTTTTTCTGAATTCGGTTGTGCAGACGTATTTGGCCCGGCCGGGTGCTGTCATCGAAACCGTGCAACAGCGAATTGATGATCAGGTTGGTAATGATTTGCGCCAGCGCGCCAGGTGTTAGTTGCAACACAATGTCCGGGTCTATGTTGTTGACTACGGTTACCGGCGTGTTCTTGTATTTGGGTTTCAGGCTGGCCAGAATTTCATCGATATAGACATGCAGATTGATTTCCCGCTGTTCATCACTGGTCTGGTCTACCGCCACTTGTTTGAATGATCGAATCAATTGGGCGGCGCGGTCGAGATTGCTGGAGAGCAGCGCACCGGTTTCCAGACATTCCCGAAAAAACCGTTCCAGGTCCGACTTGGTTAGCGTTTCCTGTTCCAGATCGCGCTGAGTCTGGCGGGCTTCCGAGGTCAGGTGGCTGGCGGCCGTGATGGATACGCCAAGTGGTGTATTTACTTCATGGGCAACACCGCTGACCAGATTACCCAGCGATGCCAGTTTTTCGCTTTGCAGCAATTCAACCTGAGCGATTTTGAGTTTTTCGAGGGATTCGCTCAACTCGGTGTTGCTGCGTTGCAAGGCTTCAGTGCGTTCGCTGACCGTGGTTTCGAGCTCGGTGCGGTATTCCAGCAATTCCTGTTCGTGTTTAATCAGCCGGTCGCGCTGATCGTTGAACGACTGATACAATCGTCCGATCTCATCCGAGCGAGCCTCGAGCGAAGGTTCCCGTTGTACGATCCAGGTCGAAACGTCGCCTGCAGAGGTGCGTTCAACAAAGCCGGTAAACGCCTTGATCGGCACCGCAACGATGCGATCTACCAATGCGTAAAGACCGATCAATAGCAGCACAATGGTCAGTACCGCTGAAACGATGACACCACCGAGCACCAGCCGCACCTGGTTATCAATCAGGCTGTCGTCGCTGCGCAGATGAATCCAGCCGATGGTGGTCTCACCGTTGTTAAACGCATGAACGACGGGTGTGCTGATGAGCAGACCGCCGGCATCATTCCATTCGGTTCGGGCGTCAACGGATGTTAGGTCCGGGTCGCTCAAGCTATTCAAATCGCCCAGATTCAAGCTGATTTCCCCTTCTGCACTGCGCACGGCAACACCGGAGATATAGGGGTCACGCAGCAGGGCGTTGGCCGCTCTGGTGACCCCACTGTCGTCAAAGGCCCACATCGAATCCTGAATAAGCGGTAGCATATTGCCCAGAGAGGCCTCCACATTCTGATCGCGCAATCCCTCCATGGTGCGATTGAGGGTAGAGTACTGCATCAGTATGGTTGCCAGTATGGCGATAGCCACGCCCATCGTAATGAACAACAGCAAACGGCGCGCCAGTGAAGCGTGTACGGTCATCAATCAAAGCAACTTGCAGGCAAAGTCTTCCTAGCGTAAACCCGCATTCGGGTTCGCGCCAGTAAACAGGCACGGATTGTGTCTGTGACAGGGATTTGCCCGGGTTTAAATTTCAATTTCGCGAATGGTTTGAAGCGAAGAGGGTGACCATTGAGCGCTGGCTTCAGCCAGCATGTACTCCGGGGTGTCCCGCTCAATGGTCAAACCGAGCCAGTGCCAGAGCTGCATTAGATTGTCGACGGCCTGTTGGTTGTTAAGAGCTGGTGCGAAGTTCTGCTTGCTGAGTTTCTGGTCCGCGTGGACCAGAACCGGAAAATGGGCATAACTCGGACAGTCATGGCCCAGAGCCCGGTAAAGCGCACGCTGCCAGAAAGTGGAACTGAGCAGATCGATGCCGCGTACGATGTCAGTCATGCCCTGGTCAATGTCATCCACCACCACGGCCAACTGATAAGCGAACAGGCCATCACGACGGCGGATAACGACATCGCCATAGTCGTGGGCTAGCCTGCTTTGCTGAGGTCCCTGAAACAGGTCGGTAAACCTGTCCTCCACGGCGGGTGTCTGAAATCGGATAGCGGCATCGGCGCGCGGCTGCCGACAGGCGCGGCAGGTTCCAGGGTAAACCTGAGTCCCGGTTAACTGCTTTCGGCTGCACCGGCACCAGAACAGCAGGTCCCGGTTATAGAGTGCTTCGATGGCCTTTTGATAGGCTTCACTGCGCTGGCTCTGATGCATCACCGTCGAGTGCCATGCCAGTCCATGAGCTTCCAGGCTACGCAGAATCGCATCACTGGCACCGGGTTGTGTGCGTGGCGGATCCAGATCTTCAATGCGGACCCACCATTCTCCACCCTGACGCCGGGCTTCAAGATAGCTGATCAGCGCGGCCAACAGAGACCCAAGGTGCAGAGGCCCGGTTGGTGACGGGGCAAATCGACCTCGGTAGAGGGGTGACTGGTTGGTCATGCTGGCCGTGGTCTCCATTAACCGGTGGATTGAATTGCGCACTGGCATTGGACTGGGCGCTACCGATTCTGCATTATGCCCACGGTTTTCAGTCATTGCAGGTAGTTGTTATGTCCGCCACCCGGCTCGCCGATCGTACCCGACACATCGCCCCGTTTCACGTTATGGGCGTGCTTGCCAAAGCCCGGGCCATGGAAGCCGACGGCCGCTCCGTGATCAGTCTCTTTGTTGGCGAGCCGGATTTTGGCACACCGGAAGCTATCGTAAAGGCGGGTCAGCAGGCGTTGGCGAACGGGCACACCGGCTATACCGCTGCGATGGGCATCCCCGCTCTGCGGGCCGCCATTGCCGAACGCTATCAGCGCTGGCATGGCATTGCCGTCGACCCGCATCGCATCGCGGTAACCCCCGGTGGGTCGAGCGCTCTGCTGCTGGCGTTTGCGGCCACCATCGATCCCGGTAAAAACGTGTTACTGCCGGAACCGGGGTATCCCTGTAACCGGCATTTTTTGCAGGTGCTGAATGGCCAGGGTGTTTCGGTACCACTGTCGAGCGACGGTTTGCGTTTGGATATCAATGCACTTGAGGCGGCGGTCACCGAAGACAGCACCGGACTGTTGCTGGCCTCACCCTGCAACCCGACCGGCCAGGTATTGTCCCGCGAAGACTGGACCGCTGCGTCCAATTTTTCCCACAAGCATGATCTTTCGTTGTTTGCCGATGAAATCTATCATGGCCTGACCTTTACCGAGACGCTGCCGCCGACAGCACTTGAAGTAAACGACGAGGCCTGGGTCACTCAGAGTTTTTCGAAGTTCTATGGGATGACCGGCTGGCGCCTGGGATGGGTAGTGGTGCCCGACTACGCGGTCGACGCCGCCGAGCGCCTGGCGCAGAATCTGTTTCTATCAGCCCCGGCCATGGCGCAGCAAGCCGCATTAACCGCTTTTACCCCCGAGGTGGAAAAAGAATGCTTCGCCCGCGCTGCCGAGCTCAAGGCACGCCGGGATACGCTGGCACCGGCCATCGAAGCGCTGGGACTACCTTTGTTGGCACAGCCGGATGGCGCTTTCTACCTCTATGTCGATGTGTCATCAGTCTGCGATGATGCCATGCACTGGTGCCAGCAATTGCTGGAAGAAACCGGTGTGGCGATCGCCCCGGGCCTGGACTTCGGCGGGGCTACGGAACACAGCGCCGTGCGCATTGCCTACACCGTATCGATACCTCGTCTCGAAGAAGCAGTAAACCGGATTGGCGATTTTCTGACACGGCATCCTTATCTGGCACGAGGTCGCTGATTGCCAGAACTCGGAGGTTGCTCCGGTTAAGGTGCCAAGTGTTCGTGTAGGCTACCGGGCAGACCTATCCGGGGTCGGCGTAAACCCGTCCCTGGGGCCTAGGCTTCGGCATCCATGCCTCAGACTTCCCCGGATAGGCCTACCCGGTAGCC
>NZ_JBBECH010000004.1:0-1489 GCF_040881935.1 Saccharospirillum sp.
ATCAGTGTGAATGAGCCGCTACAGGGAAAACAGGTGCTGATTTATTGGCGCTTACCATAAAAACACCGTTCCTATAGCTATTGAATTAACGAAAAATTGTATCCCTACATTTCTGATATGGAGCTTGAAACTTAGCCTTGGAGAACGTTTTTTAACCTGCCAACCTGAGCGAAATCAACACGTTAAAACGAATCCCTCCGGTTCTCAACATTGTTCGGTTGCCATGGTTGACCCAATAGTCAAATTCAGGTGTACTCGAAGGTAAGATTAAGTATCTAGCGGTTTAACAGCTAAGGATACCTAGGGTAAGCAGTTGCAAGGCGACACAAGTGGTCGTTTGTAGGGCTACAGTGCCATGCAAACCAGTCGCTTTCATACCAAGGATTACGCATGCAAGCACTCTACGCCCCTGGAGCCCGGGTTGTTATTCGGGATTGTGAATGGATCGTCCGCCGGGCAGACCCGAGTGACGATGGCGGTTATGTGCTCACAGTCGATGGGCTGTCGGAGCTCGTTAACGGGAAGAGTGCTCGTTTTCTGACCAAGTTAGAGGAGGCCGAGAAGGCCATTCGCGTGCTCGACCCGGCCGAAACCCGCTTCGAGCAGGACCTGACCCCCGGCTTTGAAAAAAGCCGCCTGTTTATCGAAACCCAACTGCGCCAGATCACCCCGGACGAGGACAAAATCCACCTCGGCCACAAGGCCGCCATGGATCCGGTGCCTTACCAGCTGGACCCGGCCCTACAGGCGCTTAAGCAGCACCGCCAGCGCATCCTCATTGCCGATGCTGTGGGCCTGGGTAAAACCCTGGAAGCCGGCATCCTGATGACCGAGCTGATGCGCCGTGGCCGGGGCAAGCGCATTCTCGTGCTCACCCTCAAAAGCATGATGACCCAATTCCAGAAGGAGATGTGGAACCGCTTTACCATCCCGCTCACCCGCCTGGATTCCCAGGGCTTGCAGCGGGTGCGCAACCAGATTCCGGGCAATCACAACCCGTTTTACTACTACGACAAGTCGATTATCTCCATCGACACCCTCAAGCAGGACAACGAATACCGCCGTCACCTGGAACAGGCCTACTGGGACATCATCGTCATCGACGAGGTCCACAATGTGGCTGAGCGTGGAAGCAGCTCCCAGCGGGCCAAGCTGGCGCAATTGCTGGCGGGGCGGTCCGACACTCTCATCATGCTTTCCGCCACGCCCCACGACGGTAAAGCTCGCAGCTTCGCCAGCCTGATGAACATGCTGGATTGGCCTATATCCATTTGAATATTGTGTAGAACAAACCATGGTCTAAGCACTTGAGGAGCAATAAGTATGGCTTTTTCAAAGAAAATTGACAATATACTAAATACTCCATTCACCTCTGGTATGAGATCTATTTTGGCATTGGTGCTTGCCCCGTTTATTTTCGCGTTGGGAGTCCAGCGGAGATTGTCAACCGACTTGTCCAATTAACAGGGTTTAAGCTGCGCACTTATTA
>NZ_JBBECH010000005.1:0-46268 GCF_040881935.1 Saccharospirillum sp.
GGTATGTGCAAAGCAGGTCATTGTGGCAAACGTCGAATTGTACGAAGTAGAAGAAGACCGGGCCGGTCAGCGAATCGATAATTTTCTGATCGGGCATTGGAAATCTGTTCCCAAGAGCCGAGTTTACCGGGTGTTGCGTAAGGGAGAGGTGCGTGTAAACGGTAAGCGGGTCAAGCCTGAGTATCGTCTGGAAGCCCAGGATACCGTGCGCATTCCTCCGGTTCGCATCGCTGAGAAACCGGTCAATACCGCCATACCCAGTCAGTCACTGCGCCACCAGCTTGATAAAGCCATTCTGTATGAGGATGATGTATTGGTTGCGCTGAACAAACCCCACGGTCTGGCTGTGCACGGCGGGTCGGGTATTTCGCTCGGCCTGATAGAATCTTACCGGATCATTCGCCCTGAGCTGAAGTTTGTCGAATTGGTACACCGGCTCGACCGTGACACCTCAGGCGTTGTGCTGATCGCGAAGAAACGCTCTGCATTGAAAGCGCTGCAAGAAGTCTTTCGGCATAAGACTGAGGTAAAAAAGGTGTATTGGTGTTTGGTGCACGGCCACTGGCCGGAAGATCAGCGCTTTATTGATGTACCCTTGCGCAAAAATGAAGCTCAGAGCGGGGAACGTATGGTCCGTGTCGCTCCGGATGGCAAGCCGTCTCAAACCCGGTTTCGGCTATTAAAGGCATTCGCCCGGTGCAGTTGGGTGGAAGCTCAGCCGGTAACCGGCCGGACACACCAGATCAGAGTGCATACCCAGTACGCCGGACACCCTATTCTGGGAGATTCCAAGTACCAGTCGAGTCGGGCCGAAGCGGTTGCCAGGGAGTTGGGTCTCGGTAGACTCTTCCTGCACGCGGCGCAATTGACCGTGCCGCACCCGGTTTCCGGGGAGTTGTTAACCCTGAAAGCACCCCTGGACCCAGTATTGGAGCGGCTGTTAACCTCCCTGGCAGAAACAAAAGCCAACAACGCATCCTGAAACATCTTTCCCAGTCACTGACAGGACATTGAACGAATGTTTGGAAAAAATTCTCAACCGGAATCGACGGACGATTCCTGGGCTGGCTCCCGCAAAGAATGGCAACTGATCGAAAAGGTTGTGATGGCCAATACCGTCGAGCTTAAAAAGCAACGGCGCTGGGGCATTGTTTTTAAGTCACTCAGCTTTATCTATCTGTTTGCGCTGTTATGGCTTTTTATCAGCAACAGCGATATCGGCCTCATGGTTCCGGAAAAAACCGGCGGACATACCGCCATTGTCGACGTTCGCGGGCTAATTGCTCAGAGCGAACCGGCCAATGCGGATGCCATTGTGACGTCGTTGCGTAATGCTATGGACCACAAGGACACCCGGGCGGTCATTGTCCGCATCAACAGTGGCGGGGGTAGCCCGGTGCAGTCAGCCTACGTATACGATGAGATTCAGCGTCTGCGGTCTTTGCATGAGGATGTGCCCATTCACGCGGTTATCTCCGATACCGGCGCCAGCGGTGCCTATTATATAGCGTCGGCAGCTGAGAATATTTATGCCAACGGGTCCAGTCTGGTGGGGTCCATCGGTGTAACGGCGGCCAGCTTCGGCTTCGAGGAGTTGATTGGGAAGCTGGGCATTGAGCGCCGCTCCTTTGCCTCTGGTGAGCACAAAACCTTCCTGGATCCGTTTCAGCCAGTCAATCAGGAAGAGCGGATATTGTTTGAAACCCTGCTCGGAAACGTTCATCAGCAGTTTATTGCGGATGTCAAAGAGGGGCGCGGTGACCGGCTGGTAACTGACAATGACAAACTGTTTTCCGGGCTGGTATGGACTGGTGCCCAGGCGCTGGACCTTGGTCTCGTTGATGGCCTGAAGTCGACCTCCGAGCTTGCCCGTGAACTGGGTTACCCCAACACCGTTGATTTTACGTTGAGAGCGTCACCCTTGCAGCAGTTTGCCCGTAACCTGGGCGTATCAGTGGCTGAAACTCTGGTTAAGCTGGGGGCTACCGAGTCGATTCAATTACGCTGACACGATACCAGTGGCCTAAGCAGTGGTACATCAGGGCAGGGCATAGCCCACCTGACGCAACTTGCTGGCCAGTGAGATTAATGGCAGCCCAATCAAGGCGTTTGGATCATCGCTGCGAACCGATTGGAACAGGGTGATCCCCAGTGCCTCAACCTTAAAACTGCCCGCACAGTCGAGCGGGCTTTCCTTTTCGATATAGCGTTCAATTTCTTCCCGGGTCAGATCCCGGAAAACCACCTCGGTTGTTACCACCCAAGCGTCGTCGCTGAAACCGGCAAGCGCCACACCGCTGTAAAATGTCAGGGAAGTGCCGGAACAGCGCGACAACTGATCGACCGCGCGCGCCACACTGCCCGGCTTGTCCAGCAGGACGCCCTGATAATCGGCAGCCGTCTGATCACTGCCGATTATCAGGTGGCTCGGGTAAGCCTTGGCCAGGCTCCGGGCCTTCCCCTGTGCGAGGCGAAGTGCCAAATCGAACGGCGTTTCACCGGGCAAGGGAGTCTCATCCATGTCTGGCTTGGACTGGTCAAACGGCAGATTTAGACTGGCCAGGCGTTCCGCCCGGTAGGGTGAGGTTGAGGCCAGCAAGACCGGTGGCAACATGGTCGCACTCCTTTAGGATTAGTATCAGTTGAATGAAACATCATAATAAAGGCGTGTAGCCTACTGTTTATCGGCCATTTGCGCCAAAAAGCCTTTGACTTGAACAGTCTCATCCGTATCATACCGCGCCTATGTCGAAATCCGAGCTCCCAGAACGCGTTGATGCCTATAAGTTGGCTGATCAGGGCCCCCAGAATCTTGAGGGTGTTGTGCCGTCAACCCGGTTGTCACGCCTGACGGATGTGGTGCTCAGTCAGGATGCCGAGTTTAAAGCCACTTTAAACTTTGATCGTGACGCCGAGCAGCGCCGCATCGTTACAGGCGAGGTGTCTGGGCAGGTTGTACTCGAATGTCAGCGGTGTTTGCAGCCAGTGCCTGTGGCACTGAACGGTCAGTTTACCATGGCCGTGGTGTACAACGACGAAATGGCGAAAGCGTTGCCTGCTGATATCGATCCATTGATGTTGCTGCCGGATGAACCTCTAGTGGTAGCAGAGCTGGTCGAAGACGAGTTGTTGCTGTGCTTGCCGATGCATGCGATGCATGACGATGGCGAGTGTCAGATACAGACTGAATTTAAACCGGATGAAGCCGAGGTTGAAGAAACCCCGGTTAAAGACAATCCGTTTAAGGTATTGGAATCTCTGAAGAGATCCTGACAGTTTCACAGTGATGGGTGGCCTGCAACCGGGCCATGCGTGTAGCACCCATGACTGATATTTTAAGTGTCCTATTTAGGAGGCCCCGGCCATGGCAGTTCAGAAAAGCAAGAAGACCCGTTCACGTCGCGGAATGCGTCGCTCGCATGATGCGTTGACTACAACCGCTCTGGCGGTTGATCCGACTAGCGGTGAAACTCATCGTCGTCACCACGTCTCTCCAGACGGCTTTTACAAAGGTCGTAAAGTTGTTGCTGAAGCGGACGTCGAGTAACACTCATTGGCTGCTCTGGCCATTGATCTAGAGGGAGGGGATTTCGGCCCCTCCCGTTTGCTTCCCGCCTCTATTCAGTTCTTCCAGAACCACCCCGAGCACAGTGGCACGCTCTTTGGCAGCGCATCGCTGCAGTCTTCCATGTCGTCCTTACCTGCTAATCTACGCTTCGAACCTTGCGCCGGTGCCTTGCCACCAACCTTGAATCCCGGTCGTTTATTGCGCCATGAATACGGCAGCAGCATTGAGCGGGCGGTATCCGAGTTAAAACAACAGCGCGTCGATGCCGTTGTTTCTTCGGAGCATACCGGTATTCTGATGGCGTTGTTGCATCGCCATGGGCGGGTGCACCCGGCGCTGGATCGACCGGTACTGGTCAGTTGGGTGCCAACGTCGAAAGACGCCATGTTAATGCTCGATCTGGGTGCTTCGTTCTCAGCTACCGCCGAACAGTTATTGGGGTTTGCCGCCGTTGGCGTGGCCATCGCCTCCGGGCAGTTAGCGCGCAAACCCCGGCTGGCATTACTTAATCTCGGTGTGGAAGCCAATAAGGGGCCGCAATCCATTCGTCTGGCAGCCGAGCATCTGGCCCGCTGGACGGAGATTGACTACCGTGGTTTTGTGGAAGCCGGAGAGGTTTTTCAGGGTGACCTTGACCTGGTTATTACCGATGGATTTACCGGGAACGCGGTAATAAAAGCCGCAGAAGGAACTCTGGACCTAACGCTGGGGGCCATCCGACACGCCTTAAACCGGGATGTGGTGGGTAAACTGCTAGGTTACATGTTGCGCAATCGGCTGCGCCCCATCATGCGACAGCTGGACCCAAGGCGCAGCAACGGCGCGTTATTGGCCGGTACTGATATGGCGTTGATAAAAAGTCATGGTGATGCCACCGGGGTGGCTTTTCAGGCAGCATTGACCCGTGCCGTGGAAGCCAGCGAGGGGCGGTGGTGTACAGCGATTCAGGCTCAGCTCGACACCTTGCTGGACACGTCGGCAGCGCCTAATTAAACAGTGCTGTCGCTTGATTTCTGAACTCACGTTTTGGAGCTTGCAACCAATTGAGTGTTAGGTGCCGGGGGTGCCTATCCGGGGGAGTCTGCAGCATGGATGCTGCAGTCTAGGCCCCATGGATGGGTTCACGCCGACCCCGGATCGGTACCCCCGGTGCCTAACACGGACTCATGGCACCAATGTACAACCGAACCCCAAAACATGAGTGATTAGAATTGAGGCGTCAATAATACGCTTCGTGCTGTTCCCAGAATTCATAAATGTTTTAACAGGGGTTGTCTTTACTGAGCGGCCGTTGCGACCATAATGCACGCCACTGGGAAGTTCAGTGTCGATGGTCCGAAGAACACAAGACCGCCGGGCTGACCCTCCATAACAACAGGAACGTATTGCATGAGCCAAAAACTCGCTTTCGTCTTCCCGGGTCAAGGATCTCAGCAGGTGGGCATGTTGTCCGATCTGGCTGAACAGTATCCGCTGATTCAGGACACCTTCGCAGAAGCCTCAAGCGCACTCGGTTACGACCTGTGGGCACTGGTTAGCCAGGGGCCGGCCGAAGAGCTGAACAAAACCGAAAAGACGCAGCCAGCACTGTTAACCGCGAGCATCGCCTTGTGGCGCTTGTGGCAAGCTGAAGGCGGTCAACAACCCGACTATCTGGCAGGCCACAGCCTGGGCGAATATTCTGCCCTCGTAGCCGCCGGTGTTTTGCCGTTGGCAGATGCAGTCGTACTGGTCGAAAAGCGCGGGCAGTTAATGCAAGCCGCCGTGCCAGCGGGGCAGGGTAGCATGGCCGCCATACTGGGGCTCGACGACCAGGCTGTGATTGATGGGTGTGTTCAGGCTGCCCAGGGCGACGTTGTTGAAGCCGTTAACTTCAATACCCCTGGTCAGGTTGTTATCGCCGGTTCAGTCGCCGCCGTGGAGCGCGCTATCGACCTGTTGAAAGCCGCCGGAGCCAAGCGCGCCATGCCGCTGCCGGTCAGCGTACCGTCGCATTGTTCGCTGATGCAAAATGCCGCGGCTCAGCTGTCGAGCCATTTGGACACACTCGACTGGCAAAACGCCGGGTTGCCCATTATTCAGAATGTGTCGGCAACCGCTGAAGACAACGCCGATACGCTCAAGCAGAACTTGGTTGAGCAGCTGTATCGTCCGGTATTGTGGTCGCAATCGGTTACCGAGCTGGCACGACTTGGCGTTACCGAAACGGTAGAATGCGGCCCGGGTAAAGTTCTGTCCGGGCTTAACAAGCGCATCGAGAAAACACTGACCTTGTCGGCCCTGGGGTCGCTGGCAGCCTTTCAGGAACGCATAGGGAGCAACGCATGAGCGATAACAAGTGGGTTTTGATTACCGGCGCAAGCCGCGGCATTGGTGCGGCGATTGCCGAGACACTGGGCCGTCAGGGCTACCGCATTGCCGGTACTGCCACCTCTGACTCGGGTGCCCAGGCGATTACCGAACGGCTCCAGGCGGCGGGAATCGACGGCGGTGGCTATAAGCTCGACGTGACCAATCCGGAATCGATCGATCAGCTAATGGCCGAGCTGAAAGAAGCTGACGCCACGCCCGAAGTCCTGATCAATAACGCTGGCATCACCAAAGATAATCTTTTCCTGCGCATGAAAGAGGCGGAGTGGGATTCGGTCATCGACACCAACCTGTCTTCAGCCTATCGTATGAGCAAGGCGGTCATAAAGTCGATGACCCGAGCCCGTTTTGGCCGGATTGTGAATGTTTCGTCGGTAGTTGCTTCCATGGGCAACGCAGGTCAGGCAAACTATTGCGCGGCCAAGGCCGGGCTCGAAGGCTTCACCCGATCATTGGCGCGGGAAGTCGGTTCGCGTAATATCACCGTGAATGCGGTGGCACCCGGTTTTATTCAGACCGATATGACACATGAGCTGCCAGAGGCCACACGCGAGACATTGCTTAAGCAAATCCCGCTGGGCCGGATGGGAGATCCGAACGAAATTGCCGCTGCCGTGGCGTTCCTGGTCAGTGACCAGGCATCGTACATCACGGGTGAAACCTTGCACGTGAACGGTGGCATGTATATGGGTTGATCGGCCAGTTTTGACTTGCCGGCAACGAATAACGTTTAATACACTAAATCGCACCTTGAAGTGCAATTCCAAGTAGGGAGTGTTCGTAATGAGCAACATTGAAGATCGTGTAAAGAAAATCGTCTGTGAACAGCTGGGCGCAAAAGAAGAAGACGTAACTGCGCAGGCGTCTTTCGTAGACGACCTGGGTGCTGACTCTCTGGACACCGTTAACCTGGTTATGGCGTTGGAAGAAGAGTTTGAAACCGAGATTCCGGACGAAGAGTCCGAGAAGCTGGGTACTGTTCAGGACGCGATCGACTACATCAACGCCCACCTGGGCTAAGTGCGGTAGCCATTCGGCTATACCGCTCTGGATTCAAGCCGTATTGTCGTCAGACAGTACGGCTTTTTATTTGGAGAACACTATGTCACGTCGAAGAGTCGTTGTGACCGGTTTGGGTTGCCTCAGCCCGCTGGGGAATGATGTTGCTTCTACCTGGGCTGGAATACTGGCAGGTAAGAGTGGGGCATCCAAAATCGAGAAATTCGATACCGAAAAATTCACCACAAATTTTGCCTGCATGGTGAAAGGGTTTGACCCTGCCGCTTACATCAATCCCAAAGACACCAAGAAGATGGATGGCTTTATTCAGTACGGCTACGCAGCCGCCATCGAAGCGATTCGGGATTCGGGCATTGAAGCCACCGAGAGTAACGCTCATCGTATCGGCCTGGCTATCGGCGCCGGGATTGGCGGGCTGGACACCATTGAGCGCAATCACGATATCCTGAACAAGTCCGGGCCACGCCGGGTGTCTCCGTTCTTCGTACCCTCGGCCATTATCAACATGATCGCTGGTTACTTGTCGATCGATTACGGATTCAAAGGGCCGAACATCGCCATTACCACGGCCTGCACCACCGGCACCCATAACATTGGTTATGCCGGTCGAACCATCGCTTACGGTGATGCTGATGTGATGGTGGCTGGCGGAGCAGAAATGGCTTCTACGCCGCTGGGCATTGCCGGCTTTGGTGCTGCTCGTGCGTTGTCGAACCGCAACGATGACCCGACCCGCGCCAGTCGTCCCTGGGACCGGGATCGCGATGGCTTTGTGCTGGGTGACGGTGCGGGCGTTCTGGTACTTGAAGAGTATGAGCACGCCAAGTCACGGGGCGCGACCATTTATGCCGAACTCGCCGGTTTTGGTATGAGCGGTGATGCGTATCATATGACTTCGCCTCCTGAAACCGGGGCAGGCGCCTGCGCGTCGATGCGTAATGCGGTTCTGGATGCCAAGTTGAACCCCATTGATATCAACTACATCAACGCACACGGCACCTCCACGCCAGCAGGCGACAAGGCTGAGACTCAGGCCGCCAAGTCGCTCTATGGCGCCGATGCTGACAAGATCGTCATGAGTTCAACCAAGTCGATGATTGGCCACTTGCTGGGTGCTGCAGGTGCGGTGGAAGCTATTTTCTCGGTACTCGCCATCCGCGACCAGGTGGCGCCCCCGACCATCAACCTGGATAACCCGAGCGAAGGCTGTGATCTGGATTACGTGCCTCATACGGCCCGTGAAATGCCGATCCAGCACGCCTTGTCGAATTCATTCGGGTTCGGTGGCACCAACGGCACGCTGATCTTCAGTAAGGTTTAACGGCCTATTAGCGGGGCAGGGGTAATTGAACATTGCCGTCATTTATCCCTGGCCTGCTAACGGTCAAACCTTCCCTGAACTGGGCGAGTTGCCCAAGTTCGGGTACACTGATGGCCGACTTCCTCGTGCCAGAATCCCATGTTAGCCTGCCTGCTCAACAGTCAACCGACCGACCATTTGCCGCTACCCAGTCGAATGCTGGCTTTCGGTGATGGCGTCTTTGAAACCTGTCTGGTGACTGGCCCGGGGGTGCGATTTGTTGACGATCATCTGCAGCGTTTGCGAGAAGGTATCGTCCGGTTGAACCTCGCCTGGTCTGATCAGGACCAGCAGCGTCTCCAAGCGGACATTGACACCTTGCTGAAGCCACTTAACTCAGTGGCTGTGCTCAAGATTATTCTGGGTCGGCAGTCAGCCGGCCGAGGGTACGATTACGATCCTGCAACCCAACGCACAGATCGCCTGCTGCAGCTCTTTGAATACCACCCGGCACCCTGGTACAAGACAGGCGCGCGGCTGGTAACCTCAGGGGTTCCGGCGTCGATTAATCCGGCACTGGCTGGCGTCAAACACCTGAACCGGCTGGATTCGGTGCTGGCCCGGCAATCAGCCCGCGAACGTCAGGCCGAGGAAGCCATTCTCTGCGACGGGGACGGCTGGGTCGTTGAAGGCAGCATGAGCAATGTCTTTTATCGTCGCCACGGTCGTTGGTTTACCCCAGGTCTGGATCGAGCCGGAGTGAACGGTATTATTCGCCGACGCTGGCTGCAGGTGGGTGACGATGCCCTGGTTGTAGCCAATATCAAGCCAAGCGACCTGACCGATTGTGAGGCAGTGCTCATCGGTAATACCTTGATGGGGCTGGTACCGGTGACTCATCTGGATGAAGCTCCCATTGCCCGCGCAAACGAGGCTGAGCTGGCTTCCCTACGAACCCAAATTGGACTGAATGTTGATTAAACGACTGTTAATTATACTGGCCCTGCTGATGTTTGGTGCGGGTTTTGGTGCTGTTTTCTACATCAAGGATCAAATCGATTCGCCGATGGCGCTGACTACTCCGGAAATCTACCCGGTACCGGCCGGTGCCTCTCTGCGGCGGGTTTTGAGCGATTTCGAGGCGAACGGCTGGATCCAGTATGCCCGGGCACATGAGTTGTGGTTGCGGTACCAGAAGCAGACGGCGATTCATCGCGGCGAATATCAGTTGCAGCCCGGTGACACTACCAGTGCGGCCATTGCCCGTATGGTCAGCGGCGAAAAAATTCAGCACAGCGTGCAGTTTATCGAAGGCTGGACATTTCGGCAGTACCTGACGGCGCTGGCGGCCAGCGAAGCCGTGACTCAGACGCTGACAGACACCGATACTGGAACCGTACTGGAAGCGCTGGATATCGATCAGCAACACCCGGAGGGCTGGTTTTTTCCGGATACCTACCTGTTTGAGCGCGGAACAACCGATGCTGACATCCTGAGGCAGGCACACGACCGGATGCAGCAAGAATTGGCCCGGGCCTGGGAAAGCCGGTCTGAATCAACTCAGGTGAATACTCCATACGAGGCCCTTATTCTCGCCTCTATTATTGAACGTGAAACCGGCGCGGCCTTCGAGCGCCCGGAAATCGCCGGTGTGTTTTCCCGACGTCTGGCTCAGAATATGCGTCTGCAAACCGACCCGACGGTCATTTACGGACTGGGCGAGGATTTCAGTGGCAACCTGACGCGCAGCCATTTGCGCCAGGATACGCCCTATAACACTTACACCAGAAACGGTTTGCCGCCAACGCCGATTGCCAACCCAGGGCGTGGTGCACTTGAGGCCGCCGTTGACCCGGCGGAAGGCACAACATTATTTTTCGTCGCTCGCGGTGATGGAACCCACCTGTTTTCTGATACCTACGAAGAACACAATGCCGCCGTTCGTCAGTACCAGCGTTTCCAGCGACGTGACGATTACCGCTCGGCACCACCGGTGGAAACCGAAGGAGACGGGTCGTGAACCCCCAGTTTATTTCCATTGAAGGCCTGGAAGGGGCTGGCAAGTCAACCCAGCGCACTGTGTTGGCCGCCTGGGTCGCGAAGCGTTTTGGCCAGCCCATGGTTACCCGGGAGCCTGGCGGGACCGTTATGGCCGAACAGATCCGCGAGGTACTGCTGGCTCATCATGATGAACCCGTCGATGTCCTGACCGAGCTGTTACTGATGTTTGCTGCCCGGCGTCAGCACTTCAGTGCGGCTATACGGCCTGCGCTGGCCAATGGCCAGTGGGTGGTGAGCGACCGGTTCACCGACGCCAGCTATGCCTACCAGGGGGGGGGGCGTGGCATCGCCTGGGAGCAGATTGCGGAGCTGGAAAACCTGGTGCTGCAGGGGGCCAAACCCGACTTGACGTTGTGGCTTGATTGCCCAGCCGAGATAGGGCTGGCACGTGCCCGACAGCGGGGCGAGCTGGATCGTATTGAAACCGAAGACATCGCCTTTTTTGAACGCTGCCGTGCGGCCTATGAACGCCGCCGCAGCGAAGACCCGCAACGCATTATTCGGCTCGATGCGACCGGCTCCATCGAATCGGTCAGCGCCGCCTTGATACAAGCCCTGGAGGCGCGATACTCATGACTGAGTTGCCGGTCTGGACCCACGCCATTGCCGAACAGGTAGCTACGAGTTTTTCTCAGCAGCGGCTGCCACACGCCCTGATGCTGGTCGGCCGGGAAGGGGACGGACTGGCATTGCTGGGTGACTTTCTGCGCCGGGGTTTACTGTGCAGACAGGCCGGTATTGAGCCCTGTGGTCAGTGCAAGTCCTGCTTGCTGGTTAGGGCGGGAGCTCATCCGGACAGTAGGGTGCTGGAGCCGGAGGGCAAAAGCCTGACCATCAAGGTGGATCAGATACGCAGTGTTGCCAACTTTATGCACGAGACACCTCAGCAAGGGGGCAATAAAGTCATTCGCCTGACACACAGTGAGAAGATGAATACCGCGGCGGCCAACGCTGTATTAAAAATGCTGGAAGAACCCACGCCCAACACCTACCTGATTTTGGAAAGTACCTCGTTGTCGCGCATGCTGCCCACCGTCAGGTCCCGTTGCCGTCTGTACAAGCTCGAGCAACCCGGTCCGGTTGAGGCTCGTCAATGGCTGACCGCCAATGGTATTGGCCAGCCAGAGCAGCGTTTGGCCATGGCAGACGGTGCACCACTGGCGGCTGCCCGGGTAACAGATGAGGCCATCGAACAATGGCACAAACAGGTCAGTTGTTTTCTGCAGGAACGAAATTTCACCACGCTGGCTGCCTTTATTCAGCAACAGGAGCCGGAAACCCTGTTGAACCAAACATTACTGTGGGTCGATACCGCCATTCGTCGCCTGCACCAGCAAGCGGCATCGGTGCCACAGCGCGATGAAGATCTCGTTCAGGCACTGCAGGGGCTGTCAACTGTGTCGCTTTTTCACTTTAGAGACTATATTGTGCAGTTAAAACAGGGCTTGCAGCAGCAAGCGAACCTGAATCAACAGATGTGGAGCGAGCAATTGTCGGCTCGCTGGCTGGAAATGACAGGACACGCATGAATCCAAAACTCGGTGGACCGCGCAATGGCATCTTGTCGCTGACGATGAAAGATAAGGCCGTGTTGTACGCAGCCTATATGCCTTTTGTGAAAAACGGTGGTTTGTTCATTGCCACCAATAAGAAGTTCAATCTTGGTGACGATGTGTTTTTGTTGCTCAACCTGATGGAAGAGCCGGAAAAAATACCCGTCGCGGGGAAAGTCATCTGGGTGACGCCTCGTGGTGCCCAAGGCAACCGGGCAACCGGCATCGGCGTTCAGTTCAGCAAAAAGAACGAACTGGCCAAAGACAAGATTGAAACCTACTTGGCTGGCGCGCTGAATTCCGAAAAACTCACCCATACCATGTAAGCCTGTTTTGCTGTCGGCTGCAGAGCAGACGACAGCAAAGTCCCGGTTCCGACCCTTCTGCGACAGACGAGCTCGAACATGTTCAGGCCGATTGCCAGCGTTTCCGATCAGCACCCCACCGAAGTCGCTATTTTAAGCTCAGCGCTGAACCTGTTTATGCTGGTCGGCGAGAATCAGGTATCGGTAACTCGCCTGATTCAAACCGCTGCCATCAGTCGCTCTGTGTTTTATCACTACTTCAGTGGCAAGGAAGATGTCTACGCCGCCTTGCTGTTGAATGATGAGCTGGGGCTGAGCCCGCTGTTCAAACAATGCCGGGAAGCGCCAGAGCTGGGCATCGCACACCTAATGAGAGAGCTCCTTAACTATCGCCTGCAATCCATTGATAATTATGGTCTTTTTCTTAGACTTGAGAGTCACCTGAATGCCGAAAACTGCCAGCTGGAGCGGTTCCGGCAATGGCAGCGCCTGCGTCGTAATCATGTTGAACAGTTCACTGAACTGGCGCGCCGGCAATGGGCTGTTGAGTCGCATCAGGACGACGATGACCTGCGCTATCTGTACACCCTGGTCTGGTTACTGGCCGACGGCATGGTATCGCTGAGCAACAACCCCATGTATCTGGAACTGGTTCAGGACCGACGCGGATTAAAACGCTTTCTGACCCGGCTGGCCGAACAGGCCGGAACCCGAGGACTGACCTGATGAGACTGGACGACCTGCTGAAACAGATTGGCAATCAGAGCTTTCCGCCAGTAGAGCAATGGAGCCCTGATTTTTGCGGTGATCTGGATATGGTCATTCACCGGTCGGGCCAATGGTCGTACCAGGGGTCGCCGATTGGCCGACCGGCAATGGTCAAATTATTCGCCTCCATCATAAAACGGGAAGGGGACGACTACTTTCTGGTGACGCCGGTCGAGAAGGTAGGCATACGCGTAGAGACCACGCCCTTCGTCGCGGTATCGGCCGAGTGCATTGACAATACCTGGATCGTGACCAACAACCTGGGTGAGCAGCAGCCACTGGATGCATCGCATCCGCTGGACATAAATGACTCGTCCAGTGAACCGGTTATGCTATGGCGACGGAACTTGCCCGCACGAATTCATCAGAATGTGATGTATCAATGGCAGACCAGCGCGCTGGAAACAGCAACACCTGACAATCAGGGCAGGCTTTGGCTGAGCAGTGGCGGGAGACGGTTTTTGCTGGCTGAACTGGGAGACTAGCACCGGGTGCCGGGTATGCCTCTGTGGGGTAGTCCGCAGCAGGGATGCTGCGGTCTAGGCCCCATGGACGGGTTCACGCCGACCCCACAGAGGCATACCCGGCATCCGGTGCGGACCAAAGCCTGTGAGGTGACCCGAACTCCGAACTTGAGTAACCCGGGCGTCTGAACTGTCAGTCAGTGCCCGGGCTGAGCCTGCCTTACATATTCGGGTAGGTTGGGCCACCCGCGCCCTCTGGCGTTACCCAGGTGATGTTTTGTGCGGGGTCTTTGATGTCGCAGGTTTTACAATGCACGCAGTTCTGCGCATTGATCTGAAACCGTTTTTCACCGGCATCGTCCTCAACCACTTCGTACACAGCGGCCGGGCAGTAACGCTGGGCGGGTTCCGCATATTTCGGCAGGTTGCTGGCGATTGGGATAGACGGATCGGCCAGTTTCAGGTGTACCGGCTGGTCTTCCTCATGGTTGGTATTGGATAGAAATACCGAGCTGAGCTTGTCGAAACTCAGGACACTGTCCGGTTTTGGATAGCTCAGTTCCGGGCAATCGGCGGCCAGTTTGGTCTGGGCATAATCCGGCGTTATGTCCTGCATTGTCCAGGGCAGTTTGCCGCGGAACAGGTTGATGTCGATAAAGGCATAGGCCGAACCGAGTAGATTGCCGAACTTATGCTGTGCCGGGCCAAAATTACGCTGCTGATGCAGTTCCTGGTATGCCCAGGACTGTTCAAACGCAGTGGCATACTCAGCCAGATCCTGACCGGCTTGCCACTCACCCTGAGCGCGCTTCAGAATGACATCAGCGGCCACCATCCCGGATTTCATGGCGGTGTGACTGCCCTTGATCTTGGCAAAGTTCAGGGTTCCAGCATCGCAGCCGATCAGCAAACCGCCAGGAAAATGCATTTTCGGCAGGCTTTGCAGGCCGCCTTTGGCAATGGCGCGGGCACCGTAAGAGACACGTTTGCCGTTTTTCAGCGTGTTGGCAAACAGCGGGTGGTGCTTCATGCGCTGAAATTCATCAAACGGGCTAAGGTAGGGGTTTTGATAACCAAGATCAGTAATCAGGCCCAGTACCACCTGATTATTCTCGATGTGGTACATGAACGAGCCACCGTGAGCGCCATGCTCTGCCAGCGGCCAGCCTGCGGTGTGGACCACCTTGCCCGGCTGATGGACTGATGGGTCAATGTCCCATAGCTCTTTGATACCCAGACCGTAATGTTGCGGGTCTTTACCGGCATCCAGATTGAACGTCTGGATCAGGGATTTACCCAGATGACCGCGTGCGCCTTCGGCGAACAGGGTAGTTTTGGCGCGCAGTTCCATACCGGGCATATAGCCGTCTTTCTCGGCACCGTCGGCAGCCACGCCCATATCACCGGTGATGATGCCCTGCACAGAACCGTCGTCGCCGTAGAGGACGTCGGCAGCGGCAAAGCCTGGAAATATCTCAACGCCCAGGTTCTCGGCCTGTTCCGCCAGCCAGCGGCACAGATTACCCAGGCTGATGATGTAGTTGCCCTGGTTGTGCATGGTAACTGGCACAAAGGCACCGGGTACCTTTATGCTGGCCTTTTCATTGCGCAACATATAGATGTCATCGCCGGTGACGGCGGTGTTCAGCGGGGCGCCTTTGTCTTTCCAGTCGGGAATCAGCTCATTCAGGGCGCGCGGCTCAAACACTGCTCCGGAGAGAATATGGGCACCGACTTCAGACCCTTTCTCCACCACACAGACGGATAACTCCTGACCAGCGTCGACAGCGCCTTGCATCAGCCGAATGGCTGCAGACAGACCGGCCGGGCCTGCGCCGACTACAACAACGTCAAATTCCATGGATTCGCGTTCCATCGGGACCTCCTGAACGAGTTACCGGGGCGAACGGCCCGGTAACTGGGCTTTACGGCAACCAGACAATGCGACCTCTAGTAGCAACGCACCTGTTACTCGTAGATAATTGTAATGACCGGAAATGGCGCCATATGTAATGTGAAGGTCACTGTCGATGTGAAGACTGTGCAGTGACGCCATCCCGATTTGGCACCGAGTTTACCTGCTCAACCGGAAAAATTAAAACAACTGTTTGAAATTTTCGTTTAAAACGGATTAAATGACCGCCCTGTGCGGTTGCAAAGCAGATGTATAGATAGGCAATAAGCCGCCAACCCCAAACTTCGACCGTCAATTCGACTGTCACCTGACCATGAGGACACGAGACCACTATGAAAATTCTGGTTCCGGTAAAGCGTGTTGTGGACTACAACGTCAAGGTCCGCGTCAAGCCAGACAACAGCGATGTGGATCTGGCCAACGTGAAAATGGATATGAATCCGTTCTGCGAAATTGCCGTCGAAGAAGCCGTGCGACTGAAAGAGCAGGGTGTTGCTACCGAGATTGTGGTGGTATCCATAGGCGAACCCAAGGCGGAAGAGCAACTCCGTAAAGCCATGGCACTGGGGGCGGACCGTGGCATCCTGATCACCACCGAAGAAGCGCCGGGTTCACTGGGCGTCGCTAAATTGCTCAAGGCGATTGTCGATGAAGAACAGCCCGGCCTGGTGTTATTGGGCAAGCAATCCATTGACAGCGACAATAACCAGACCGGCCAGATGCTGGCCGCGTTGACCGGCATGGCTCAGGGCACCTTTGCCAGCAAGCTGGTAATCGACAGCGACAAGGCCCAGGTAACCCGTGAAATTGACGGTGGTCTGCAAACCTTGTCACTGACTCTGCCAGCCATCATTACCACCGACTTACGCTTGAACGAACCTCGTTACGCCAAGCTGCCAGACATCATGAAGGCCAAGCGCAAACCGCTCGACAAAAAAACCGCTGCGGATTACGGCGTGACGCTCAGCAACAGCGTCAAAATGCTTCGCGTAGAGCCACCTGCTGAGCGCAAAGGCGGCATTACCGTAGGCTCGGTGGCCGAATTAGTCGATAAACTGAAAAACGAAGCGAAGGTGCTGTCATGAGTATTCTGATCATAGCTGAACACGATAACGCATCGCTGGCTCCGGTAACGTCCCACGTGGTTACGGCCGCATCTGCTATCGGTGGCGCCATCGACGTGCTGGTAGCCGGATCCGGCGTCCAGTCTGTTGCTGATGAAGCCGCCAAACTGTCTGGCGTAAGCAAGGTCCTGATTGCCGATGACGCCGCCTACGGTCATCAACTGGCCGAAAACCTGGCCGATCTCGTTGCTGAACTTGGCAAGGAATATAGCCACATACTGGCGCCAGCGACTACCAACGGCAAAAACATGATGCCACGTCTGGCGGCTCTGCTCGACGTTGAGCAGATTTCCGATATTCTAAGCGTTGAATCGGCTGATACGTTCAAGCGCCCCATCTACGCAGGCAACGCCATTGCCACCGTGCAGTCGAGCGACGCCATTAAAGTGATTACCGTGCGCGGTACCGCCTTTGATGCCTGTGCAACCGATGGATCAGCCAGCATTGAAGCGGTGTCTGGCGGACACGATAAAGGCATCAGTGCTTTTGTGGGCGAAGATCTGGCCCAGTCGGACCGCCCCGAGCTGACCGCTGCCCGCATCGTCGTCTCCGGTGGTCGTGGCATGCAGAATGGAGATAACTTCAAACTGTTGTACACCCTGGCCGACAAATTGAATGCAGCCGTCGGCGCCTCGCGTGCCGCTGTCGATGCCGGTTTCGTGCCCAACGATATGCAGGTTGGTCAGACCGGTAAAATCGTAGCGCCGGAGCTGTACATTGCCGTCGGTATTTCCGGTCAGATTCAGCATCTGGCGGGTATGAAAGACAGCAAGGTGATTGTCGCCATCAACAAGGATGAAGACGCGCCTATCTTCCAGGTAGCCGACTACGGCCTCGTTGCCGATTTGTTTGACGCCTTGCCCGAGTTTGAAAAGGCCCTCTGAGCCATAGTTTGATTGTGATTCAGAAACCCGGCTTGCCGGGTTTTTTTAAATTCAAGTTTCAGAGTTGGCAACCAACTGAGTGTTAGGTGCCGGGTGTACCTATCTGGGGATGTTTGAGGCATGGACTAAAACGCCTGGAGCGTTTTAGCATGAGCGCAGCGAGCCCGAAGGGTGAATCCCATGGATGGGATTCATATCCCGAAGCCTAGGCCCCATGGAGGGGTTCACGCCGACCCCAGATAGGTATACCCGGTGCCTGACACGGACTCCAGGCACTAATGGATATTTGGCCTGCTTACGGTTGGGCAGCAGGCCAACAGAGGGTATAGTTGCGATCTTTGCAGGCGCTTAGCGTCGGATGAATATCTATGAGTTGGTTTTTCACGCCGCAGCACAAAGCACAAAAAGATCGGGCGATTCTTAAGCGTATCGATGAAACCCTGAGCCGGCAAGGACTGCCCAGTGCCGTTCTGCATTTTGTGGTGTTTCTGTTGTTGGAATGGCAATGGCTGACGGTTGGGCCGACGCCCAATACCAGTTACGTGTTTGGCCTGGCGCTGGTTATTATGGCAGCCTGGCGGTTTATCATGATTGCCCAGTTTTCTGAATGGTACGCCCGTGGCCCGGCTCGCTGGCGCGATACCTTCATCCTTTCTGGTTTTATGCATGCTGGTGTCTGGACAGCTTACCTGATTTACCGCCTCGATGGGCCGGAGCACACCATTGCCTTACTCGGTCTGCTTTACACCCTGTCTGTTGCCGCCGGTGGGACCTTCGTCTATTCCCTCTATGGCCGTACCGTACGCGTGTATCTGGCGGTGCTGCTGCTTCCCATTGGCCTCTATTACCTGATTCGTGGAACGTCGCCAGCGCACCTCTGGATCGGGCTGGCATTTGTGGCCGTTTATTTCTATCTGGTTAGCACCGCCGGTCGTGTCTCGGAGCTGGTCTGGAGTTTTCTCACCCACAACCATGAGCTAAAAGTGCGTCTTAAGACGCTCGAAGAAGCGCGTGAGGAAAATGTGTTGCAGGCCACGACCAACCGGCGCTTTGTCAATCAGCTGTTGCACCGGGTAAAAACACCGTTGAGTGGTTTGCTGGGCGTGCTCGGCATGCTCAGCCACGATGAGCAGTCGACCGAGCATCAGGGCATGCTCAGCATAGCCCGGCGCAGCGGACGCTCCATTCTGGATCTGGTGACTGACCTGGAAGCCTTTATCGAGCAGCGCGATCAATCCCGGGTGCCTCAGTCGATTGTGTTCAACCTGCGCAAAACGCTGGAACACGCCTTAACAGACATGGGTAGCAAGGCCCATGAACATGGACTGGAACTGGCGTATCTGTACCACCCATTGGTTCCGGAACGGATAGAGCTAGATCCGCAATGGCTGTCCAACGCCTTTCGCCGCCTGCTGGATTTTGCACTCGACAGCGCGGAGGAGGGTGAGATCACGGTTCGCATCGCGATGGATGGCGAAACCGAGCAGGGTCAGGATCAGTTGTTATTGTCGTTCTACTTCATCAACACCGAAGTCAGTGATGATGATTTGCGCGCTGCGATTAACCGCAACATGAACACCCTGCCAGAAGACGAAGATGTGTCCGATCAGCTGACGCTGATGGTTGCAGCAGCACAGTTCAAGTCGATGGACGCCAGGCTCACTGTCTCGTCAAAGCAAGATCTCAGAAAGATTGTGGTTTCATTACCCATACAGGCAACCTCCCAGCAAGCCAGTTCCTTTCGCCCGGCCAAATATATGGCTGGCCGGACCATTACGCTGATCGATTTGAGCCCCGTCACCGAGCGTGCCCTCAGTGCTGAGTTCTACAGCTGGGACATGACGGTGTCTACCTGGACGATGGAGCGGTTACTGGAAGATGACACCATTCAGCCAACCGATTTTATCCTGATAAACTTGCCCGTGGAGGACGCGCGTGCCCAAAGTTATCTCGAACAGGTAAAGCTACTTCAAAGCCGGTTGCAAACGGAGGCGCCACAGACCACTGTATTCCTATATGCCTCCCAGCTGCAGCGCGGCTTGCTGGCGGATATGGAAGGTGGTTTTCGATTTATCGAAAAACCGGCGGCCCGGGATGAGTTGTTACAGATGCTACGGCAATCTCACGAGGCAACCCGGGTTGATGCCAACGTCGAATATCGATGTGAGAACGTGCGCGTTCTGCTGGCAGAAGACAATATGGTCAACCAGAAAGTCGTGGTGCGTTTGTTGCGCCGCATGGGCGCACAGGTCGATACCTGTATAAATGGCCTCGAAGCGTCGCAACAGGCTATTCAGGATCCGCCCTATAATCTGGTGATTATGGATTGCCTGATGCCTCGTATGGATGGGTTGGAAGCAACGCGCATTATACGGCAACGGGAGATGGGGACGGGGGCTCATCTGCCCATCATCGCCCTGACCGGTGAAGACACACCCGAACAGGAACGAGCTTGCCTGGCGGCCGGTATGGACGATTTTATGACCAAACCGGTGACCAATGAGAACCTGATCACACTGATACAGCGATGGGTAGGTTGATGCCCCCGAAATGGATAATATTCTTCTGCGAATTCAAATGGTTACAGCCCGTGGCTAACGTCGGGCGCTGTCCCAGAATGAGCGACAGCCAACCGATGACCCCGGCACACGACGGTCTACAGTACAGGACACAGTAATGAATGCGGTACCCCAGGGCGTTACGGAACGACGCCTGCCTTTTACATTCGCCAAACGTCATGGCGTGGTTATCGATTATGACCATGCGGACGGGCCACGCTTGCTGTACCGGCCGGATGTGAATCTGAACGCGTTGCAGGAAGCGCAACGCCTGATGCAAGGCGTGTTTCCGCACCGGCAAGTGAATGAACAGGAATTCTCCGAGTACCTGAATCGCGCTTATCACACCGATTCCGACGACGCCATGCAGATGGTTGAGGGGCTGGGTGACACCATGGATCTGAGTTCACTGGCCAATTCAGTGCCGGAAACAGAAGATCTGATGGAGCAGGAAGACGATGCACCCATTATCCGGCTGATCAACGCCATTTTGTCGGAAGCGATTCGTGAGCAGGCATCGGACATCCACATCGAAACTTATGAAAAGCGGCTGTCGATCCGGTTCAGGGTCGATGGCGTATTGCGCGAAGTGGTGCAGCCAAAGCGGGCGTTGGCGCCGTTACTGGTGTCGCGTATCAAAGTCATGTCGCGTCTCGACATCGCTGAAAAACGCGTCCCGCAGGATGGCCGTATCGCATTGCGGGTCGCGGGTCGGGAAGTGGACTTGCGGGTCTCTACTATTCCCTCCAATCACGGTGAGCGGGTAGTGTTGCGTTTGCTCGACAAGCAGGCGGGGCGTCTTGATGTGAACCAGCTGGGTTTACATCCACGCGATTTGAAAACCATCAATGACCTGATTCAGCGGCCGCATGGCATCATTTTGGTAACCGGGCCTACGGGGTCAGGTAAAACCACGACGCTCTACGCGGCGTTACAATCGCTCAACAGCCACAGTCGCAATATCATGACGGTCGAAGACCCCATCGAATACAGTTTGCCGGGTGTCGGACAGACCCAGGTGAACACCAAAGTCGATATGACGTTCGCGCGCGGCCTGCGCGCCATTCTGCGTCAGGACCCGGATGTGGTGATGATCGGTGAAATTCGTGACTATGAAACGGCCGATATTGCCGTTCAGGCCAGTCTGACCGGTCACCTGGTGTTATCCACCCTGCACACCAACAGCGCAACTGGCGCCGTGACCCGGTTGCAAGACATGGGTATCGAACCGTTTTTGCTGGCATCGAGTCTGATTGGCCTGGTTTCCCAGCGCCTGGTCAGAACCCTGTGCCCGGATTGCAAAAAACCTTATCAACCGGACGAGGCTGAGTGCGAGTTCTTGGGAATACCTCTGGAATCGAGACCCACTATTTATCACGCTGCAGGGTGCTCAGCCTGTAAAAACACCGGTTATCGCGGACGCCTGGGTCTGTATGAGTTTATTCGTGTAGACGAAGGCATGCGCCAGCTGGTGCATGACCGGGCCGGTGACATCGACCTGGAACGTCACGCCCGCACCTTGTCGCCCAGCATATTGCAAGACGGTAAAGACAAGGTACTCGGTGGTTTGACCACCGTTGAGGAAGTACTGCGCGTGTATCGGAGCTATTAAACCATGGCGGCTTTCGAATACGCGGCTCTGGATGCAAAAGGCAAACGCCGCAAAGGCGTAATTGAGGCAGATAGCAGCCGCCAGGTGCGTCAGCAATTACGCGATAAAGGCTGGTTTCCAGTCGATGTCGAGCTGACCCAAAAGCGACAGTCCCGCTCGACCGGGCTGTTTGGGGGGCCTTCGGTATCGGTGGCGGATCTGGCATTGCTGACCCGACAGTTATCAACGCTGGTCGCTTCTGGCATGCCATTGGAAGAGTGCATTCGTGCCGTTGCGGAGCAATCTGAACGCGCCCGGGTGCGCAGTCTGATGCTCGGCGTTCGGGCGCGGGTCATGGAGGGGCATAGTCTGGCCCGTGCCCTGAGCGACTTTCCGCGTGCCTTTCCTCCGCTGTATCGGGCAACGGTTGATGCTGGTGAGCACAGTGGGCACCTGGATCGCGTCATGCTGCGCCTGGCCGACTATATGGAAGATCAGCAACGCACCCGCAAGCAAGTGCAGATGTCGTCCATCTATCCGGCGTTTCTGACGCTGGTGGCGGTGGGCATTGTGGTATTTTTGCTTAATTCTGTGGTACCAGACATCGTCGGCGTGTTTTCTTCTACCGGGGAAGCGCTGCCGGGGCCAACACGGGCATTATTGGCGGCCAGTGAATGGATACAAAACTGGTGGCTGGTGTCCTGTCTGGTCATTGTTGCCCTGGTGATTGCTTTGATGCTCTGGAACCGGGCACCACGCCGGCGCCGGGTCACCCATCGGGTGCTGTTGCGCCTGCCGCTGATAGGTCGCGTATCCCGGGGTTTTAATACCGCCCGCTTTATCAGCACGGTGGCCATTCTCTCCGGATCCGGAGTGCCGTTGGTCGAGGCCATGCGCATCTCGGCCGAGGTGGTTACCAATCTTGAAATTCGGGCACGCGTAAAGGAATCTGCGTTACGGGTGTCGGAAGGTGGCAGTCTGGGCAAGGCCCTGGCTGACGCCGGACACTTTCGGCCAATGATGTTGCACATGATCGCCAGTGGTGAAGCCAGTGGTGAGCTCGACAGCATGCTGCAACGCACGGCCGATGCCGAGGACCAGCAGGTCAAGGAACTCATCACCACCATTCTGGGGCTGTTCGAACCCTTGATGGTGTTGTTGATGGGGGGCATCGTGCTGATTATCGTATTAGCGATCGTACTGCCCATAATGGAAATGAACAGCTTTGTAGGTTAGGACACAATGATGAAACGCAAACCGAACACACGTATGCCGAACACGGGTAAGCAACAGGGTTTTACGCTGATCGAACTGATGGTGGTGCTGGTCATTCTCGGCGTATTGTTTGGTCTGGTCGTGCCCAATGTAACCGGTCGGGGCGATGAAGCCCGGGTGACCGGTGCCAAAACGGACATCAAAACCATTGAGAATGCGCTGGAGACCTACCGCCTGCACAACTCCCACTACCCCTCTACAGATCAGGGGCTGGGTGCGCTGGTGACCAAACCATCCGGCAACCCGGAACCACGCAACTGGCGTGGACCCTACCTGCGCCAGGCACCTACCGACCCCTGGGGCAGTGAATACGCCTATATCAATGACAGCAATAACAATTTTGAGGTCATTTCCTACGGTGCGGATGGTCAGCCAGGTGGCGACGATCTGGATCAGGATATTTCGTCCAACGATACGGAATGAAACCGACCCGTCGAGTTTACAGCAGCGCGCACAACCGGGGCTTCTCGCTGCTGGAGTTGATGGTGGTGATTGTCATTATCGGCATCGCGGCGGGTGCGGTGCGTCTGGCGGTTACCAGTAACGACCCGGTACAGGAACTGGAGCAAGCCGCTGGCCAGTTTGCTTACCGAATGGAACGTATTCAAGACCAGGTGCTGCTCAGTAACCGCGAACGCGGCCTGGTATTTGTTCAGGACGGCGTCTATCAACTGGAATGGCAAGAGGGCGATGAAACGCTCGGTGAGCCGGACATCGTCTGGTCGCTGGTGGAAGAGACCAGGCTGTGGGGTGTCTCTGAGGACATTCAGTTGAATTTAACACTCGATAATCAATGGGTTGAACTCAACCAGGCCCTGCCCACAGAGCAATTTGCGCTGGAGCCGCATGTCATCCTGCTGCCTTCGGAAGACTACACCCCCGCCTACGATCTTGTGCTCAGCCTGACGGACAGTACCAACGATGAAGTCCGGGTGCGGGCCGATGGCTTTAACTCGCCAGAGGTCCTGCGTGATGAACGCTGAACGCGGCTTTACTCTGATCGAAGTCATGGTTGCACTGGCTATTTTCGCGGTGATGGCAGGTGCGGTCTCACTGGCCAATACCCAGAACCTGATGTCCGCGCGCCAGATTCAGGAACAAACCCAGGCGCGCTGGGTGAACGATACCGTGCTGAGTCAACTGCGCATGAGCGCGCTGCCAGACCCCGGCACCCAAACTGAGCAGGTCAGTTTCAACAAGCAGTCGTGGCGAGTTGAAGTAACGGTCACCGCCGTCGAGATGGAACTCCTGGGTCCGTATTTGCGGCGGGTCGAATTGCGTGCCTTTCCTCCTGGCAGCGAGTCGTCGGTCGATGCACTGATCGCGGTGCTGGGGGCAACCCCATGACCATGCCTGGCCGCCATTCCGGTTTTACCCTGATCGAACTGCTGATTGCGATGGCCATTTCGGCCATCCTCGCTGTAGGCACTTACTATCTGGTACAGGTATCACGTCAGACTCAGGATACCCTGGTCGTTCAGAACGAATACTATTCACAGCTGACCCGGGTAGTGCGTACGCTGGTCACCGATCTCCACCAGTGGGTGCCTGACCGTCCGGTCCGGGACCCTTTTGGAGACTATCAGGAGGCCATGCTGCTTGACCAGGATGCACTCTATCTGACCCGAAACGGCTGGGCTCTGAGCCGGTTTGTCGATATGGAGCGGTCCAGGTTGCAGCGAGTCAGTTACCAGTTGGCAGAGCAGGGCAGTGAACTGTGCCCTGAAGAACAGAACCGGCAGCAAGCAGAGTCCGGAGATCGACACTTTTGCCTGATTCGCAGCCAGCGTCAGCATCTGGATGACGACGGACGCCTCGAATGGCAACATCGGTTGCTGATGCGACCGGTGCAGTCGTTGCAATGGCAGTTTCTCGCTGAAATCGAGGGGCAGCAAAACTGGCTGAACACCTGGCCCCCCGAAGACCTGTTGAACGAGGACACGGTACCACGACTACTGGCGGTACAATTTGAACTGCAAACCGGACAGGACGATGCGGTGCGCCGCATGATTCGGGTACCCCAGAGTTACCAGGCATCGGAGGTAGCCGATGAAAGCTGAGCGCGGCTTTGCCCTGATCCAGGTTTTGCTGGTGTTCGCCATGCTGGCGATCATCGTTGCGCGGCTGCAATATGAGCAACGTATTCAGATCGAGCGGACCTATCAGTCGTTGTTTCTGAGCCAGGCACAGGCTTATATCGACAGCGCGGAAGACATCGCCCGTGTGGGTCTGGTATTGGACGTTAAGGACAACGAAACCGATCATCTGGGCGAACTCTGGAATCAGCCTGCAGTGTCATTTCCTGTGGATCAGGGCGTTATATCCCTGGAGATGAACGACCTGCAGGGCCGGTTCAATCTGAACGCCCTGCATCCAGCCGCTGCCAATCCCGAGGGTGCGGAAACCGGCCTGAAACGCCTGCTGCTGACTCTCGGGCTGGAAGAATCCATTGCCGACGAGCTGAGCGACTGGTTCGACCAGGATAGTGGCGCCGAGTTTAACTACGGTGATCAGGAACCGCCCTATACACCCTCTTTTCAGCCGATGGCGGACAGCAGTGAACTGCTGTTGCTAAAATCGGTAGATCGGGAAGCGTTGGCAACCTTGCAACCCTATGTAGCAGTCTTGCCGCCCAAGACAGAACTGAACATCAACACGGCACCGGCCGAAGTACTGATGACCATCGCCCCGTTTCTGAGTGAAAGCGACGTGGATACTTTCGTCCAGGAACGCGAGGAAGAACCTTATGAGTCGGTCGATGACCTGTTGAATCAGGCGGTATTCCAGGTTGAAGAAAATGAACAACCGGTGCCGCTGCTGAACGATCAACTGACCGTTCGGTCCGACTGGTTTACGTTATACGCTGAAGTGACACTGGACGGACGAACACTGACCCAAAGCAGCCATATACTGCGCGACGACGAGGCTGCTCGCATCGTGCTCAGATCCCAGGCCAGCACCGAAGCCAACCGGACGCCGGGCGATACCACCAAGGACGAAACCTTATGATTGCGCTGGAGTATTCATGAACGTGCAGATTTCGATTTTCTGGCAGGACCCAACGCACCTGAGGTGGCACTGGACCGATTCAGCCGAGGTCCAGGAGGGGCGCTGGGACGACGTGCAACTGCAACGTCAGAACCAGAATCTCGAGGGTGTCTCGACCCGCCTGTATTTGCCACATCAGGGGTTTACCGCGCTGCAGGTAACGGTGCCAGGTGGGGGGCGCCGGATCCCAGAAACGGTATTGCGGTTTGCCGCTGAAGAACAGCTGGCTCAAGACATCGACAGTTTGCACATTATCCCGCTGGCCAAACCCGGCCAGGGAACCTTGCCGGTGCTGGTCATCGAGACCCAGCGCCTGCGGGAGCTGCGAAAAACCCTGGCCGAGGGTGGCTTTAATCTGGTTCAGGCCTTCGATGCCGGTTACTGTCAGGTCAGCAAACCGGAAACTCAGGACGTCAGTATCGACGTCTCCCCGGACCGGGTACTTTGCCGTGCTGGCTGGGAACTTCACCAGATCCATCCAAACGGCTTTTCGCAATGGTTTGAGTTATGGAAACGCAGTCAGAACCTGGACGAAACACCCCTACAAATTATCCTGACCAGCCGCAGCGCAGACGATATTGGCCGGACACTGAAAACGGAACTGGAGGCGGCCGGAGACGACGTCAACTGGCAGGTTCAGGCGGAAACGGACCTGCCCGACTGGGATGAGACCGTGGTCGATACCCGCTACCAGGGCAACCTGATGACCGGCCCGTTTGCACTGCGTAAATCCAGCGGGCACAGCGCTTACTGGGTCCCTTCGGCGCTCGCGGCCAGTTTTTTTCTGGCCATATGGATCGTCCTGACGGTCAGCCAGGGCTGGCAGGACAAAGCCGAAGCCGAGTCTACCTGGACGGCCAGTGAGACCGTGTTCAAACAGGTATTTGGCCAGGACAAACGCATTCAGCGACCGCTGATGGTACGTGAGCTGGATAACCGGATTCAATCATTACAGCAGCCCGCCGACGCCGGGGGAGGCTCGGTTCTCGCGGCTATGGATGCACTGGGCACCCTCGATACCGGTTTGGTTTTGGAAGATTTTCGTTATCAGGCCAGCCGACAGGAAATGCTGTTTACCGTGATCCGTAATGGCGATGCCCAGGCTGACGCGTTTGGAGCGTTTGAACAGTTGAAGCGTAAGCTGGAGCAAGCCGGCTATAGCGTCGAGTACTCAGCCAGCCAGGATCGGGATACCGTGCGTGGCCGGTATCGCGCTACCCGGGAGGTGCAATCATGACCGTTCAGCTGACCACCTGGCTGGAACCGCTAACGATGCGCTGGCAAGGCCTGCCAACGCGCGATCGTCGCGCCTTATCCGTATTGCTGGTCACCGTCGGAGCGCTGGTGCTCTGGTTCGGTATTGTTAACCCGACTCTGGCATGGCGCGAGTCAACCCAGTCTGACCTGAGAGCGGCCGAAGAAACGTATCGGCAATTGGTTGAACGGGCACCGTTGGCCCTATCGACGGCGAATAACAACACCCAGTCGCCAGTGGCGGGGGGCGGTTCACTGAACGCAGTGGTGCGCAACCAGGCCAACCGGTTTGGTGTGGTGATACAAAGCTTTGAACCGGATGGCGAGCACATTCGTGTTCGGGTAGACAGCGTACGCTTTACCAGCCTGATGCATTGGCTGGGTGCTCTGGAAGCCCAGGACATCGACGCCGCCCAACTGACACTGGAAGCAACCGACCGGGCCGGGCAGGTTTCGGTACAGGCCAGCTTCAGTCGCTGATCTGGATCATTTCATCCCTGGCTGAATACTGGCAAAATAACGGCCGGTATGTCTCGCTATGATCAGCAATATAAACATAATCATTCAGAGGGCATGGAGTCAGTATGGCGGCTATGGATCTAAACGACGTCGAAGTCATGGCGCTGGATGAACGTTGCAGTCGCCAGGCACGGTCGCTGTTGTATCATTCTTATAAAGACGAACCTACGTTCAACTATTTGCTCGACAGCAGTCGCCCTGGCTACAAACAACGTATACGGGCGACCATTCGCGAACTGATTCACCTCCATTTTGAACGCGGTGAAACCGTGTTGGGCGTTGTCCACAAGCAGGATCGCAGGGTGCTTGGGGTGGCGTTTGTCAGTGATGTCGGGTTGAAAATGGATATTTCTCGTCAGTTTCTGTGGCGCTTGAAAATGACATTGACTGCGGGTTTTGAAAGCACGCGTCGTTACATTCAATACTTTAACGATGTCCAAAGCAGTTTGCCCAACATGGCCCACCGAACGGTGAGCCTGATCGGCATACACCCCGAGTTCCAAAAACAGGGCCTGGGTCGCTTACTTATGGAAACCGTGCATCAACAGGTCAGTAATGATGCCCAGTCGATCGGCGTTTTTCTGGATACCGGTAACAACCGCTATCTGACCTTCTATGAAACCCTCGGCTACGAGCGTTTCGCCGACATCAAGATGGGCACCGACCTGACTGAAGTCGTCCTGTTTCGGGCAAATCCCAATTATGTCGAGGCGGCTGCTTAGGGGATGATTGAGCTACGAGCTAACAGTAAACGACTCATAGCTAATAGCTAACAGCTCAAAAAACCGGCTTAACCGGTTTTTTTCATATTTGAATCGGGAAATACTATGACTACTTCACCTAATGACTACGACCTCATCGTTATCGGCGCTGGCTCCGGCGGTGTTAGGGCGGCTCGCATGGCGGCGACAAAAGGCGGGCGCGTCGCTGTTATTGAATCCCGGTATCTGGGCGGAACTTGCGTTAACGTGGGGTGTGTGCCGAAGAAGCTCTTTGTATATGCTTCTGAATTCTCCCAAGCCTTCAAAGATTCGGCTGGTTATGGCTACACGGTAGACAAAAAACCTGAGTTTGACTGGCCCACGCTGCGGGACAATAAAACCAATGAAATTAAACGATTAAATGGGGTTTATGATGGTTTATTGAACCGTGCCGGGGTCGATATTATCCATGGCCATGGCCGGTTTATCGATGATCACACCGTGGCCGTGGGTGACCGCGAAATCCGCGCCGCCAACATTCTGATCGCGACCGGCAGTTGGCCGGTTATGCCTGAGATCGACGGGGCCGAACACATTATCAGCTCCAATGAAGTGTTTTACCTCGACACCTTCCCGCAGGATGTCATCGTAATCGGCGGCGGCTATATCGCCGTCGAATTCGCGGGCATTTTCAATGGCCTGGGCGCGAAAACGCACTTGGTACACCGCGGTGAACCCGTCTTGCGTGGTTTTGACGACGATATTCGTGAATTTGTCTCCAGTGAACTGGAGCAGGCTGGCATTCAACTGCTCTATAACCGTGAGATTTCCCGGGTCGAGATACTGGGCACCGGTCGGTACCGGGCAACGCTGTCCGATGGCAGCGTACGCGAGACCGATCTCATCGTCAGCGCGATTGGTCGCCGCCCCTTACTTGACGGCCTTGATATTGATAAAGCCGGCGTTGAGGCCGCATCCGCCGGGCATCTGGAGGTGAATGAACATTACCAGACCAATGTTCGGCACATTTTTGCACTGGGCGATGTGATTGGCCGGGTACAGCTGACACCGGTGGCTCTGGCTGAAGGCATGTACGTTGCCGATTATCTGTTCGGCGATGTGCCCGGAGCGGTCGATTATGATCGGATCCCAACCGCCGTCTTTTGCCAGCCCAACATTGGTACCGTCGGCTTGACGGAAGCTGAGGCAGCAAAACGCTACGAGCGAGTAGAAGTCTATGAGGCCAATTTCAAAGCTATGAAAAACACGCTTTCCGGAAACCCGGAGCGAACCCTGATGAAGCTACTGGTGGACTGCGACTCGCGCGCGGTGATCGGAGCTCATATGGTGGGCGAGAGTGCCGCTGAAATCATTCAGGGACTGGCGGTTGCGATGACAGCGGGTGCGACCAAAGCTGACTTTGACCGCACCATCGGTATTCACCCCACAGCCGCAGAAGAATTCGTGACCATGCGCTCCCCGGCGAGGATCATCGGTCGAGATCGTGAAGATGATTAAACCGGGCTGATTTTCTTGCCCCGGGCCGAGTTGTGGCGCGCTTGGCGCTCGACATCGATGTAGCGATCGGTGATGGCGCTGGAGCCGTGGCCCGCATCATCGCGAACGTGCTCTCTGGGCCGTAATTTAACGTCTTCGGAAATACCAGTGTGGCGTAACCAGTGCACGGTTGCGGCCTGCAGGGCATCGGCCTCCTCGGGTTCGCTCTGGGCTCTGAGGCGCTCGATGGCCCGGTCAAAACAGTCCTGAACAATAAAGCGTATTTGCCTTGTACTGCTGATGCCGCCTTTGCCGCGAAGTTTCGGGATCAGTGGGCTTGACTCACCGGGTAATGGCAAGGGTGTCATGCCCAGATATTCCCGGAACCGCCTCAGCGCATCGAGCATGGCATCCGACACCGAGATATCGCGCTCCTTATTGCCCTTGCCGACTGTGGTAAACCACCAGTTGCCCTGGGTATCCTTGTGAAAGTCGCCCATGCTGGGTTGCCAGCGGTCTGACTCGGCCAGTTCCGAGATTCGCAAATACATGCCGAACAGACAGCTCATGATAAACAGAGCGCGCTCGAAACGCGGAGGGTCTTCCGGCAGGGCCTGATCCATGGCGTTCAGCACCTCATGCCACTGGGCTTCCGACAACCGCCGAATGGCCTGTGAACCCTGGCGTTTACGCAGAAACTTACCCTTTTGACGAATCTGGGCGACCGGGTTCAGGTCAACATGTTCTTCCTGGATCAGGTAATTGAAATAGGTGCTTAACACTGAAAAAATCGCCTGCAGCCCACTCTGGCTCAGCACATAGGCTTTCGGGTCGGCCGCTACGCCCAGTTTATGGTCGCGTTTGGATACTTTTGCCACAAAAGGGCGCCAGTCCGGGTTAATCGCCCGTTCACCGCCGGCGTTCAGGAAGCGGGCGACACTTTTGGTGCCGACCCAGTGCCGGGGCGGGTTTTGGCAAAATTCGACAAATTGCTCGATGTGCTGGCGTCGCACCTCAGCCAGCGATAACCCCTGTATAAGCCAGCACCACTGTACAAACCGCTCGATTTCCCGCCGATAACTGGCAAAGGTATCCGGGCTGCCCCGATAGCTGTACAGAAACTCGCTGGTGCGTTGCAGGTCGGCCTGCAGGTCCATGCTGCTGATGCGCGCTGCCTGTTCAAGGAAATCCCCGGGCGTCACCCGGTCCCGAAACGGGTTACCCATTTCACTCAGGTTATCAAACACCGGGCTGGGGGCCGGGTAGGGGGCGTTCAACAGGGGCTCTCCTCAAACGTTGGATGCAATCAGCGGGATTTTTGGCTTACCGGTTTCATTATCAGTGATTGAAGTATGCGCGAGCCGGACCGGCGCTGACAAGGTGACCTTCGGATGTGGGCGCCTCGCGGATCTCAGGATACACTACCCACCATGAAAAGATTCACATCACGACATGGCTTACCCGTACACTGCCTGACGCAATCGCTCGAGGGCGTTATGGGCTATATTGCCTGGGCTATTGTCTGCTACCTGACGCTGAGCAACGCGCCAGCTCATACTGAAGCCGGGCAGATTCGTCTGTTTGTTATTGTCGCCTTGTTACTGCTGTTCATCGTCGGGTTTTTCTACACCACCCGGGAACAGCAATACCAGCGTATGGATATGCGCATTCGGCAGCTGTCGTTTACCGTACAGTTTCTGGCGGTACTCGGCATACGCTTTGTTGCCGATTCCGGGGTGATCGCCATCTTGAGCGTCTCCCTGGCGGCGCAACTGCCGTTTCTGATGTCCCGATCGGTCTCTTATTTGACCGTTCTGGTTCTGGTGTTGATCGATCTGGCGTTTATCTGGGGCGAGCCTGATGCCATCATCTGGACGGCCCTGGGTGCTGCCTTTCATGTGTTCGCCCTGTTGATGAGCCAGCGTGTTATACAGGAACAGGAGGCGCGCGATCAGATCACCATTCTGAACCGGGAATTACTTGCGACTCAGGCCTTGCTGGAAGAGTCGGCAAAACAAACCGAACGCATCCGCATCGCCCGGGATTTGCACGATGGTCTGGGCCATCACCTGACCGCCCTGATCCTGAAACTGCAATATCTGACCTACACGACCGAGGGTGAGACCCGCACCCGAATTGAGGAAACACACCAGCTATCGCGCCTGTTACTGACCGATGTACGCAACACCGTCCACGAAATGCGTGGTGACTCCAGCATTCGCCTCAAGGAAGCGCTGGAAGCCCTGATTTCCCAAATCCCCCGGCTACGAATCAACCTGCGCATGGACGATAACATCAGCGTAGCGGACATCGAAGTGGCCGAAGCTCTGTTTCGCTGTATCCAGGAAGCCGTTACCAACACCCTTAAACACGGCAATGCCAGCGAGATGAACATTGAACTGCAGCACGGCGTGAATGACGTGGTACTGACCATTACCGATAACGGCGGTTGTCAGCTCGACTGGCGCGAAGGCGCGGGGTTACGAGGCATGCGTGAGCGCATCGAAGCACTCAAAGGCAAGCTCGACGTCGCCTCGGGTTCCGGATTCAAACTCAACATCACCATTCCTGTTATGGAGTCGCTATGATCGAGTCAGTCAACGTCATGCTGGTCGACGACCAAACCCTGGTGCGCGAAGGCATCAAATCACTGCTGCAACTGGCTGGTCATATTAACATTCTGGGCGAAGCCAGCGATGGTGTGGAAGCGCTGGAGGCACTGAACACCCTCACGCCCGATGTCATTCTGATGGACATACGGATGCCGCGCCTCGACGGCATAGAGACCCTAAAAACCCTGACCGGTCAGGGCAATACTATTCCGGTCATCATCCTCACAACCTTCGATGACCATGAGCTGGTACTCAGTGCCATTCGCGCTGGTGCCCGTGGGTTTCTGCTCAAAGATGTATCGCTGGAGAGCCTGGTAGAAGCCATTGATGCAGTGCACCGTGGTGAAACCCTGATTCAGCCAGCCGTGACCGAACGGGTACTGAAAGGCTTTACCGAACTGCAAACCCAGACCAAAGTGGAACGGGACCCGGTTCAGGAATCGTTGACGCAGCGCGAAATTGAAATCGTGCGGCTTATGGCTGGCGGCTACAGCAACAAAGAGATCGCGCGCGCCATTTTTAAGTCTGAAGGTACGATCAAAAACCATGTCTCCAACATACTCGCCAAGCTGAATGTCCGGGATCGTACCCGGGCCGTATTGAAAGCACTGGAGCTGGGGTTGATCTGAATCAAGGCAGGAGTGTGTGAGACTTGTACCCTGAGGTGAAAGCCGCGATACTGACGCAATATAATCTACCGTGTAGACAATATGCCCCGTCCACGCTTTCACATCACCCCCGACGACTGGTTCGATACACTGGACTGGCTCGACTATCAGATGTCGCAGCCGGGCTGGCTGTTGGACGAAGACCACCCGGTTCACGCCCAGGGGCTGGCGCACCTGACCGAGCGCCTTCACCAGTGCCGCTATGTACAGTCGCCGACGCATCCGGACTGCGATGCCTTGCAAACGCTGCTAGAGCATAACCTGAACCGCCCCGACTGGGACCGGTTGCGCAAGACACTCTCGGCCAGGCGCCGCCGCCGGCGCGAAAAACGCCTGGCACAATCACCCGTTAATCTGACGCTCACGACACAGGCCCATCACTGGGTAAAACAGTTGGCCCGGGCAGGGCAGTTCAGTACTCTCAGTGAGGCACTGGTAGAAACACTCCCCGGCCTGGTAGCGGACCTGGAACAGCTCAAACAGACCGAGTTGAAAGGCCAGCTGGAGCAGGCTATTGCCAATTGGTCCGAACGGAACCTGATCATGGCGGCAGAACACTACCTCGACGCTGCCCGCGCCGACCGGAGCCTCGCTACCGCCTGCCGGATTGCCTTTCAATGGCATCAACGCGACCCGGACCGGCATAAAGCCCGGATGCTGAGGGAACGTTTCATTGAAGATCTGGTCTGGAACCAGGTGCATCTGGATAAACCAGCCACGGCCTTTTTGAAGGCCACACTGGCCGATGCTCCGGTAGATCGGCCCAGGCACACCGAACACAAGGATGGCTAGATGGATGTATTAACGTCACTCATCCAGGGCAATGCCTTTTATGAACTGACCGCAATGCTGACTCTTGCGGCCCTGTTAGGGCTGGTGGGGCAATGGTTGCGACAACCGATGATCGTCACCTTTATTGCCGTCGGCATCATTTCAGGGCCTTCGGTGCTGGGTCTGGTCGAAGATGCCGGTTACATTGCACTGTTGGCGGAACTGGGGATCGCGATCTTGCTGTTCCTGGTCGGACTCAAGCTCGATCTTGCCCTGATACGGACTCTGGGACCAGTGGCCCTGGCGACCGGTTTGGGGCAGGTTGCCTTTACCGCCATTGTCGGCTTTTTGCTGGGTTTGCTGCTCGGTTTAGGACCGGTTGTGTCGATCTACGCCGCCATCGCGCTGACGTTCTCGAGCACCATCATCATCGTCAAGCTGTTGTCCGACAAACGGGAAACCGACTCCCTGCACGGGCGCATTGCCATTGGCTTTCTGATTGTCCAGGACGTTGTCGTCGTGCTCGCCATGATTGGACTGTCGGCTATTGGTGTCGGCGGTGAGGGTGCGGGTGAGTCGACCGGCAGCCGGCTGATCGGCATCGTACTGGGAGCCGTGATCATGCTCGGCCTGGTTGCTCTCTTTGTACGGTTCTTTGCCGACGCCCTGATGCGGCGGGTCGCCAACTCGTCCGAACTCCTGCTGGTCTTTGCCATTGCACTGGCGACGCTGCTGGCCGCTCTGGGCCATCTATTGGGCTTCAGTATGGAACTCGGTGGCCTGCTGGCCGGGGTTGCACTGGCGTCTACGCCGTACCGGGAGGCCATCGTTTCACGGCTGTCGTCACTGCGTGATTTTTTATTATTGTTCTTTTTCATCGCACTGGGCAGTCAGCTCGACCTGGGGCTGCTGGGCGAACAGGTTGCTCCGGCCCTGGTCTTGTCGGTCTTTGTTCTGATCGGCAACCCGCTGATTGTTATGGCGATCATGGGGTATATGGGGTACACCAAACGAACCGGGTTCCTGGCCGGGCTGACTGTTGCGCAGATCAGTGAATTCTCGCTGATCTTCATGGCCATGGGCATGACCCTGAATCACGTGGCCGCCAGTGCCCTGGGGCTGGTCACCCTGGTGGGGTTGATCACCATCGTTCTGTCGGTCTATATGATTACCTATTCTCACACCCTGTATCGGTGGCTTGAGCCTTATTTGGGGGTATTCGAACGCCGCCACTTAACCAATGCGGAAAAACCGGCCGACGAAGAGGTTCACCTCGAACACAGGCGATACGATGCTATTCTCTATGGCTATGGACGTTTTGGTTCTGAAATTGCCAACCGGCTGAAAGAGCAGGGGTATCGCATCGCGATCGTTGATTTTAATCCGGAAACCGTTAAACATTGCCGCCTCGATGGCATGGAAGCCTACTATGGTGATGCCTGCGACCCGGATTTCGTCGAGCATCTGCCGCTGACCCATACGCGCTGGGTCATATCAACACTGCGTGGGCAAGACAATGCCATCTCGGCGGAAGACCCCCGGCTGGCATTGATCAGCGCATTACACCGTCATGGTTTCGATGGCCAGATTGCGCTGACTACCCACAAGGTCTCAGACATCGAGATGCTGAAGCGCAAGGGGGCCAACCTGGTATTTTTACCTTACCGGGATGCGGCCGGTGAGGCATCCCGACTTATTCTTGAATCAGATGTTGAGATAACATCCTGACTGCGCAGGGCATTTTCAACCTAATTTAAGCAGTCGCACAATTGGCTGCCAGATAAACCGAATTGCAAAGGATTCACCGACCCAATGGTTGATACCAATACGTTCCTGCTGATTGCCGGCCTGTTGCTGCTGATCGGTATTATTGCCAGTTCACTGACCGTTCGACTGGGGCTACCGTTTCTGCTCCTGTTTTTGGGTGTCGGCATGCTTGCCGGTGAAGACGGCGTGGGCGGCATTCCCTTTGACAACTTCGACCTGGCCTTTCTGGTTGGCAACCTGGCCTTGGCCGTCATTCTGCTCGACGGTGGTATGCGCACCAAGCGCAGTACGTTCAGGGCAGCCCTCTGGCCATCGGTAACGCTGGCCACCGCCGGGGTCATTTTAACCGCAACCGGCGTTGGCCTCTTTGCCACCTGGTTACTGGGTGTCGACCTGCGCTACGGGCTGTTACTCGGCGCCATTGTTGGCTCTACCGACGCGGCGGCGGTGTTCAACCTGTTGCGCAACAGTGGCATACGACTGAATGAACGGGTAGGGGGTACGCTCGAGATTGAATCGGGTGCCAACGACCCGATGGCCATTCTGCTCGTGGTGATCATGATCGAGCTGCTGACCGGTTCAGCCCAGTTCACACCCGGCGCCTTGCTGCAGCTGGTGCTGTTGCAGTTCCTGCTCGGTGGGTTGATCGGGGTGTTCGGTGGCTGGGTGCTGGTTGGTCTGCTGAAGCGCTTGCACCTGGCCGAAGGCTTGTATGCGATCCTGATTGTCTCCTTCGGTCTGGTCGTCTTTGCCGGCGTTAACCGGCTGGGCGGCAGCGGTTTTCTGGCGGTTTACCTGCTGGGCCTGGTGGTCGGCAACGCCAAAACCAAGCCCCCGGAGTCGGTATCGCAGATCATGGACGGCCTTGCCTGGTTGTCTCAGGCTGGCATGTTCCTGATACTGGGGCTGCTGGTTAGCCCGGCCAATATGTTCGAGAACGCCCTGGCCGCGGTTTCCATTGCCGCCTTCCTGATGCTGTTCGCACGACCACTGGCCGTGATCCTCTGTCTGCTGCCGTTCCGGTTCCGCTGGCAGGAGCGCTGGTACATCAGTTGGGTGGGTCTGCGAGGCGCCGTTCCCATCATTCTGGCGGTTTACCCGGTAATGTCGGGCCTGGAAAACTCCCAGTTGCTGTTCGACATCACCTTTGCGGTGGTGTTGGTGTCATTGCTGATTCAGGGTTCAACGGTACCCGTGGTAGCGCGCCTGCTGAACGTGCTGATACCCGCGCCACCGGCACCGACCAATCGCCATCCGCTGTTGAACGAGGCGGACCTGTCGCTGGAAGTCGACGAATTCGTGGTGCAGCCCAATGCGCCCGTGCTGTCGCCGTTCTTTAACGCCAACCAGAACGACAGTGCCAACCCGCAATGTGTGGCGCTGATTCGAGACAAGCGTCCCATGGATGTCGATGGGGCCATCAAATTCAAGGCGGGTGACCGTGTCTGGATGCTACTGCACTCTGAAGACGTCGACGACGTGGCCGCTCAGTTCAGTGGCCAGAAACAACAGGGCATGCTGACCGCTCAGAATTTTTACGGGGAATTCGTGATTCGGCCGGAAGCCCTGGTGGATGATCTGGTTAAGTCTTACGGTATTGCGATGGCACCAGCCGAGCAACGCCTCACCGTCGCCGAGCTGTTGCAGCAACGACTGGGTAAACACCCCGTAGAAGGCGATCGGATTCGTCTGGGCGGGTTGCGTCTGACCATCCGGCAAATGGATGGTGACACCATACTGGCCATTGGTTTGAAGCTGGGTTCCCATAAGAATCCGCAGTAAGTAATGAAAAACTTCTATACCGATTCAGTTTAAAAAATGGGATTGACAACTGGGATTTGGCCAGGGAGTGATCAGCAGTAAAGTCCGGCGGGTCGTTTGAATACCTTATTTCCTGTAATAAAGATTACAGGAAATAGTGAGTCAATATAGCCAGCTCCAGATACCCTCTCTTGGGCAACCAAGCAAATTTGGAAATCTAACAGCGTGTTATGACCCTTTTTCCAAGCAATATTGGAAATCATTTGTTTGAACTTAAAACTGAGACAAACTCAAATCAGCACTTTCTAGGATGGCAGCAAGTCTTGGAGAGTTCAGGTGGTCCAATAATCGAGGAATCGTCTGATACTGAGTAAGGTTTCAAAATCACCCTTAAGCATTAGTTGTCTTGGTGTTTTACCTGAAAATGGCGGGAGTTCATTGGATCGATCAATCCAGGATGCTGCTTGAGTTGGTGAACTAAAAATGGCCTGCAAGGCCTGGTCTATGCCCAATAAAGCGGAAACCCGATCTTTCACCGCAGGCTTAACAGGTACATTTTGAGTTTTCAAACCTTCATGTAAGGCGGTTGAGGACAGGCTACTTCCCAAGAGTGAAAGAATCTCAGGCTCGCTGAACCCAAAACGCGCAGTTATAGTGTCAATAGCCAGCCACAAAGCGCGCAAATGCGCGGTTTCATCACTTTCGGACGGGCATTTGGAGCTCATAGTTCTGGTTCTCCTGAAAAACAGTACGGATTATTGAAGTATAGCTTTCTCTCGAATCAGGATTTGAATCAATCGCCAGGCACCAATACCTACACCTCACGGCTCTTTCCGCTTTTAGCTCGGTTTTTAGCACTCGCCTGAACATAGACACTGTCAGTAGTTGCCATGCTGGAATGTCCGAGATCTTCTGAAACGTCTTTCAAAGCTCTTCCACGATCGATTTCAAGGCTAGCTCCTGTATGCCGCAACCAGTGAGATGTTGCATCCTTGAAGACCTGAGCTGCTTTTGAACCCTCATTGTTTAGCTTAATCAGATAAGCCTTGCTGAGCACATGATCAACGAGTCTAGACAATTGTCGTGCTGTCATACCACCTGTACCACGGCTTTTTGCTATTATCGGCTGCCTTTCATGGCTGGTAGGCAACTCAGGCAAACCTCGGGAAATGCGATATCGCTCAAGGTACAGGATGAATCCGTCCGGTACTGACACATCCCGTAGCTTCCGTCCTTTGCCATAGACATTCAGCCACCAATTCTTGTCATCATCCTGCCAAAAGTGACTCATGATGGGGATCCAGTCATCTCGTTCTGATAACTCAGAGATCCGTAAAAACATGGTTTTCATGGCCGCAATCAGAAAAAGATTCCGCTCGAAAGTCGGGTCTTCATTCGCCATCTGGGTTGCCACTTCTAACAGGAAAGCCCACTGCTCCTTGTCCAGACGCTTCGTTTTCCTGATTTGTGTGTCCTTAATCAGCCGTTTGCAGTCTTTCTTGGCGATCTGAGCGGGATTACCCAAACAGACTTCTTCATCCATTAAAAACTTATAAAATGCAGTAATTGCAGTGAACATGGCCTGCATTGACTGCTGAGAAGGTCGATACTGCTTTTTATCTGGAACGGTAGTATCAGAAATATACCTGAATGGGCGCCATTCGGGGTTTTCGCGGTACTCACCACCTACTCTCTTAAATTTTTCAACGTTGACCAGGCCTATCCAAGACTGAGGTGGCTTAAAAAAGAACTCCGCATAGTCCAATACATCCGACTTACGAAGTGTATCCACCCGCTTTTGGGTGACTAGATTTACCCAGAGAAGAAATTTCTCAACTTCGGACCTGAATCTGGTAAATGTATGGTCTGACTTATTCCGGCCGACATAAAGAAGGAAGTCAGTAGCCCAACCCCACTGCACTGCGCACCAATCAGGCAATTGGTCCAAATGAACTTTGAGATCCGGATAGGATCCCCAGTTGAAATCTGACAGTTCCTCATATGATGGGAACAGTGGTACGGGTTTTGGTATAGCCACTGGTCTCTACCCTGAATTTATATATTAATTCAATACTATACTTGATTGCATCCCTATGTCGAATACTAAACAGTATTGGACATAGGGGGTGGGTCATGGTGCGCCTCCTGTCCAATTCCCTGTTCAAGCAAAGATGTGATTTTTTTCAAGCTAAGTTCAAAATTTTGAAGCAAACATAAGTTTTATTTAAGGGTTGTTTCCCACCTGCCATCAGATCCTGATTGCTTGTAAACCGAGCTGGCTCTGATTCAACTGTCGGTGAAACAATCAACCGCCAGGCGTGAATAGTGTCGACTGCTAGCAGAGTAAAACAGCGCATTTAGCGAGGCCCTTGGGCCGAGTTAAGGACATCCGATCTTAACCCCTGGCAAGCTCTGTTCGCGAACTGATATTTCCATGGAAATGCGATTTATCCTGCCTCAAAAACATTATGCGTATGGATGGAGTCACCTTCAAAAAGATCAAGCTGGCGCAGATGCGCCTCAGCCTGTTCAGGGTCAGCGGTGAAGAGGACGACCGCCAGTTCTTTTAGTGCCCTTGTGCAGCTCACATAGAAAAGACGGCGAGTTCGATCCACAACTGTTTCTTCGCCTGCATCGATGTGTTTTTGATCTGTGTCTGAGGGCGCTTTGAGACGCAGGTATTTTTCGTAAGAAAACTGGAAATGGGTACTCTCCGCATCGTCTAAGACGACGAGAACCCTTTCAAATTCAGCCCCCTTGATGCCTTGTTGAGTTCCAAAAGGTGAGCGCTCTGAAATGTAGGTCTGGTACGCCAGAAGCTGCTTAGCGGGGCAAGCTAAGAAAGCGTCCATTGAAGCCATTTCCCTATCGGATCCATCCTCACCTTGGGTGTCATCACTGCCCGCCCCCTCTGCGGGTTGACCAGATAGAGCAGCGTCTGGATTCAAATAGGATGCAAGCCGTGGATCGAAGATAAGTAACCCTGCGTCGTTCACCTGCCTCAGAAGGTCGCCGATTGTTACATTTGAATCCCCTGCTATGCCTTCTGCAATTGAGATTACAAGCTCATTTATTGTCTTTAATCGCTCTGCGACGGTCACTCCGGCGAGGTCGCCTTTTTCAAGAAGGGGCGAATATTCCCGGATCAGTCGCATTACTTCGAGCTGCCGGTTTCCTGTATGGGCAATCGCTATCGGAATCAGAAATTTCACACACGGTGAAAGAGGCCATGCAGTGCCGTCCAGAAACCCGTCTTTGAATGATGACGGCGCTCTTGAATTGAGCGCCGTGTAAAGTTCACCGAACCCTAGGCGCTTTGCGGCCATCTGGTGAACGATGACCAGAAGCTTTACGCGCTCATGGTCATCATCATCCGATCGCCAGCGATCATCACCGGTTCGGGCAGCCATCCATTCGCGCACCCGAACCAAGTTGGCATCTCGCGTATCGTCCGCAGATAATACAAAAAGATGAGCCGCTCCTTCTGGCGTTGGAATGATGCCGTCGGGGCCAAGACGCTGGCCAGGAACCTGAACAAGGTCATCACCATCGCGCCGAATGGCGTTTGCCAGATTGAGTACCTGGATGGAGCACCGAAAATTCTCTGGCTTAGGAATGTCGGCCCAATGTGGCTCCGCTTCAACCAAACCGGTACCCGTGGCATAAATCTGTTGCATTGGGTCGCCAAAAAAGCCGAGACAACACCTAACGCCTGGTTCGCGCCCAACAGTTTTCAATGCTTCTATGACTTCAGTGGTCGTATCCTGGCTCTCGTCGACAAATACGAAAGGAAATTGGCGCGCGAGAAGAGTTCGAAAGAGAGGGCGCTGCATTATGAGGTACGTAACCATCTTCAAAATGTCATCGTGTCCTAAGGTCCCTTTTAGGTAGTCGCTACCTTTTCCGTATCGGAAGCCTTTAACTTCGGCGATCCCGTCTAACTGGCTGCGAAGCCACTCAAGGTCTCGGGTGTCTTTGTCCTTTGTACGCTGTTGAACCCTAGGGCCGTAGGATGCCTGTTTCTGTTCAAGCACCTCAATTTTCTCCGTGATGCGCTCAGAGACCCAGGCCTGAATGTCGTTCTGAAACGGTTTAGCTAGCAGCCAGAAGAAACTGTGGATTGTCGAAACGTGAACCAGTGGATCACTGCCGACATCTCGCCATATCTCTCCGGCTGCAATCTCCGTGTAGGTAATGCAGGCGATGCGCTGACGGAGTTTCCTCAGCTGTTCGCCGTGTATTTGAATGGCTGAAGACAGCCCCTTAATGAGAGACGTGGTTTTGCCGGAGCCGGCGCCAGCCTTCATTATGAAACTGCGCGGTTGAACAGCTTGAAGGCAGTTTCGCAAGTCGATGTCTGCCTGGGTGTCAGGCTTGTTCGCTCGACTACTCATCGGCTTCCCCTATCCCACCAGTTTCAGCCATTGGATCGACGTCGGGAATTACGGTTTCGAGTTCTATCCGCACTTCTTCATTAAGCCAGACCAGCCCTTCACGGATGTACGTCGGGACATCCCAAGCATCTTCGTCCTCAGTGAGTAAGGCGAGTGCAAACTTTGTCTTATCGAAGCTCTTTCGCGAAACTCTCTTGTGAAGACCTTTAGCAAGAGTACTGGGATCAGCAATTTCACCCTTTACAATCAGGCCAAGAGGCTTCCTCTCAACAGATTGAGACCATCCTGGGTTCTCAAGGCTAAAGTCTTCCTCAAGGGTTCGCCCGCAGAGGTTTTCAGTAGCGCCATTCCAAGTGATAGGCCGTTCAGTCTGATAGGCCACGCGAACCTTGGTGTTATCTTTAAGTTCGTGAGTTTTGTCGGTTTCCGAGGCGTTACGTAACTCCTCAATGGTTCGCTTGCCAGGAAGCCATTTTATCAGGGTCTGATTCGAGGTTGCAGCGCCTGGTTCATTGGGCAGACAAGCCTTACCGTATTTCCTTTTAGGTGGCGACTCTACCGGCTTGGCAGCCGGATTTTGACCACCATCCTGGACCTGCCTAGCGACGTCTTCTTCTTCATCGGCAGGAACCTCGAACTCCTCGACTTCCTCATCATCAATGTCAGCGTCAGCTTCAGGAACTACAAGGGCAACACTATCAATATCTGTAATGATCAGTGTCGTTAAACCGAGAAACTCGATGAGAGACTGGAAGCGGTGCCCAAATGCACCACCTACTTCCAAAATACACAAGCAAGCAGATCGGAGGGGCCTCGCAACCTTGCGGATCATGACGGGCAGGAGCAATCGTTCAACATTGCCTTCAACAAGAATAGCAGCATCTGAAAAGAAGAGGTCGCAATGCGTTAGTTTCAGATATCGTTCTAGAAAATCGCGATCATCTGATTGATCTTGATAGAACGCTGATAGATTTAGAACTTCCGTCAACTGTTCCCTGCCGATCTTCGTTCGTCGGAAGTAGCGGATCGGCTTGAATCCTCGTTCGTAAAGGATGTGTGGCGAGTGGGTCGTGATGACCATTTGACTGCTAAAAATACTATCGACGTCGTCTTTTATGTTCAAGAGCTCAAGAACATTGCGGATGAAGACCTGCTGGAGTTGGGCGTGCAGATGGGCCTCTGGTTCCTCGACGAAAATAAGATGCAAAGGAGGGCGATTTTCCATTGCCACCCACTTGGCTTGCGCATCAAGTATCTCCACAACCATGTATATCAAATTCTTGAATCCAAGCCCGTTGTAACTATCAGGAAGGGTCGCAGTGTCTTCGCCTTCTCCGATTTGATAGTGAACTCGGGCGTCCTGACTCATGACATGGGCGGGGTCTAACGCTGACATGATTTTCAGGCGCGGGTTATTAACACCCGGATAACCAAGCTTCGAGAGCCGATCAAGCATCGGCTTGAACACGCCATCTAAGTGACTGTTGAGCGCTTGCTCGGATTCGAACAGTGCCCTAAGGGCAGCATGATCGTCTTGCCTTTGATCAAGGTTACGCTTGTAGAAGCGGCTCAAACGCTTTGACAGGTCTTCTGATCGTCCTCCAGCTTCCGGATTAGGGTCAGCGAGATGTCGTTGAGCCCCCAAATTGTCGATATGGATGAGTGACTTCAAAATCGCTCCGCCACCCTGCTCTTTACGCAACTCTTCTGGAACGTAGTCCCCTATTTCGAGGAAATTCTTATCAAATTGCGTGTGATCTAAGACGAAGTAACGCAACTCATATTCGTTCTTGAGTTCGCGCTGAAGATAGTCCGTCATGGATCGAGGCCAAGGAACATATTCCGATCCCGGCGATAACTCTGCTGCCTGCGCGGCACCTTTAGCTTTAGCTGCTCGGTAATTCTGAATTAGGTTTAAGGGGCTACGTGCGGTAAAAGAAACCCGGATTCCGACCTTGCTTCCCTCCCATGCAGCGCTCGGAAGTAAGGGAATTACAAGATAGAGATCCGGTACTGCAACCTCAAACCAGAGATCAAGGTCTATGCTTGGTAGCAAGCCATCGGGAATAGGATCGTCCACATTGTTGCTTTCCGCTTCATCGAAGGCCTTCCAGCACGAAGAGCTAAAGTCATAAAGGCTGAAGCGATCTCTCCCACCCGTGACAAACGCCTGGATGGCTTGAGTTGCTGACGTTTTCCCGCTGTTATTGGATCCTACAAATATGGATATGTCATCAGCCAGCTCAATATGAGCAGCCTTCAGACGTCGAAAATTCCTTAGACGGTACGAGTGAAGTTGCACGAATCCCTCCGCAGTGCCTTTTGATGATTTATAACAGACTGTATTCGCTATTGGTGATGAAGTGTAGTTGTAGTTGCCCCCGTTAAACCGGACACCGATTGACCATCGGCGATGATGAACTTGTTGTGTTGGATCCCGGAGCCAGCGGAACCATCTGCAGTGTCATCGATCCAGGGAACACCGCCATTGGAGAGGATACCCAAGGCTTGGGCATTTTCAGGGCCTGTATTGTCTTCGTCTGTGATGAAGCGCACCGTGACACCGCGATCACCAGCGTCGACCATGGTTTGAGCGATACCTGGCAGATCCAGATCGTAAACGGCTATATCGAGTGATGAGGTGGCGCCGTCTATGATCCCGATGATCTCCGCTTCTAAATCTGCCTGAATGGCTGGGGCATCAACCGGATGGTTAAAGTAGGTTTTGATGTCGTCGGCGATCGCTGGCAACGACAGTGATAGGCACAGTCCAGCCGTGGCCAGGAAGCGAAGTCTTTTGGCAGGCATAGCGACTCTCCATTTGGCTCTAGAGTTTTTGATTGTTATTTGACCAATAGATCAGTAATCAGCAGTAATTGCAAATTGAGAACTGCTCTTATTTCAATTGCAGGGGGAGTTTCGATTGATGTCGGAGGCGGATCCCGGTTCTAAGACTTCCTGATCTAAAGGCCGACTTTACTGTTTATCAGCGCCAGTCTTTACCCGTGCCTACTGATCAAGCTGTCTTCGAACGTAATAGAAGCTCTCTACTGTACCGGCCGCTAGCAGGTAGTCCCGGATAGACTTCCCATTGAGGTCATACATGGCGGTTGGCGTTTGAAACCACTGCCATACGAGGTCTGGTCGGTTGACCGGTGTCAGCAGCATCAATGCCTTGTGTATGCCCAGCAGGAGGCTTATGCGCTCTACTACATTCCTAGGCAAAGAAAGCACCGCACCTTGCTCGATTTTCCGTTCCCAATCTTCAACGGTGTGCGTCGATAGCCCACCAAGTAGCTCGGACACATTGTCAATCGACAAGCTCCACTTTTGTCGGTGTTCAAGCAACCATTTCAAACCTTTGGTGGCAATGTCATCTGGCATAGTAATCACCCCCGGCTAGCAGTAAGACAGAAATACTGAAATATACTTAACCTGCATTGGAGCGGAGTTTGGCTTTGGAGTATGCATCCAGCCGTGCCACGTGTTGTATAAAACCAAAAGCCCGCAGACTGAAGATTTATCAATGCAAACTCAGGGCGAACGACGCTCTTTGTGAGCAGAGCATCTTAAGGATTGCTCCGAGAGCGTGCTGACCAAGGTCTCCACTGCCAGACAGCACCGCCCTATCTCCACAAAACAGGTCCATCCGGACAGGCTTTCTGGTGCTGAATAGCTGGAGGCGCCTGCCTACGCAGGACGAAGTGGTGTCTGCGCTCCGCGTGCCGGACGGGAAGAGCACGGCCAAAGCGAACGTCAACATTTACTGGCTAGCCTACCAGACTGCCCTCGCCTGGGAGCTCACCTTGGCGACTGGCTGCCATCGGAGATCCCGGAAATCGTCAACGATCACATGTGCGCCCTGCTCGACTGGGCTCGCCAAGAAGCCGAAAGACGATTGCAGGATCAGCAGCGGGTGCTGGAGGCGCGTCGGCAACGGTTCGAGAATGAGGCGGCGGCGCTGAAACAGGCGATCGACGAGCTGAACAGCACTGTCGAGCCCCTGGAAACAGGCCTGTCCCGTTTGAGCGACCAGGTCGAGAGGCTCAGAAAAGACCGCGATCACTGGCAAGACTGGTGCTCCTAGGCCGAGCATCATCGGGCGTTGTCCGAAGCACAGTGAGGCCATCTGGAGGATTCGTTAGTGAACGAGCGAGTGGCGCAAATGGAGTTGAAACAGCAAATGGGGAAACTGTTGCAGTCGCTCAAAGCGGTCAGGGAGGGTCGCGTTCAACACGGAAAGTATCTGGCCCAGCTGACGGCTCAGCATCAGACGTTGCAGGCGAAACACCGAGAGACCTTGGCAAATCTGGCCAAACGCAACACAAAAGTGGAAGCACCAACCGGATCTCGGGCGTCTCTGATCTCGGCCAATTCGACCTAAAACACCAACTGGACATCGCCCGTGACGCCACGCACTAGGCGGATCGAAGCCGGGAACGCCTGGAGGCCCAAGCCGGCCGGTTGTAAGCGCCAATAAATCAGCCCCTTGACTCCCCCCAACTTAGTCACCTCTACTC
>NZ_JBBECH010000006.1:0-44676 GCF_040881935.1 Saccharospirillum sp.
CCTGTGGGGTCGGCGTAAATCCATCCATGGAGCCTAGGCCGCAGCATCCCTGCTGCGGACTTCCCCACAGGAACAACCCAGGCAGCCGCCGCTCGTCAATTCGGGGAACTTCGAATTGTAAGTTACATAAGCTGCAATGATTTCATTTTTCGCCACAGCGTGGCGCGTGAAATGCCCATGGCGTCGGCGACGGCCTGTTTATGGCCTTTGTGCTGTTGCATCAGCGCGAGGATCCGGTCCCGTTCATTTTGTTCGACGCTGATTTCGGACTCATCCGGCGGGGCTTCGCCGCGCAGCTCCGGTGGCAGGTCTTCCAACTGAACGGTCGGGCCTTCGCCGATGGCATGGGCGTAGGTGATGACGTTGATCAACTCGCGAATGTTGCCCGGCCAGTGGTAGGCCAGCAGTGAATCGAAGGCGGGGGCGGCGATGCTGTCTATCTGGCGTTCGTTCTCCTGGTTCAGGCTGTGAATGAACTGCCAGCTGAGCATGGCGACGTCACCGACGCGGCTTTTTAAGGGGGGCAGATACAGGGGCACGACGCGCACCCGGTACATCAAGTCTTCGCGGAAATCGCCGTCTGCAGCCAGCTTGCGCAATGATTTGTGGGTGGCGCTGACCATGCGGATATCGGTATGCAGCACCTCGCTCGACCCCATCGGGGTGAAGCATCGGTCCTGTAGCACCCGTAGCAGGCCGGCCTGAATGTCCAGCGGCATTTCAGCGATTTCATCCAGAAACAGGGTGCCGCCGTCGGTCAGTTCAAACAGTCCGGTGCGATCATGAGTGGCGCCGGTAAAGGCACCGCGTTTGTGACCAAAAAGCTCCGAGGCCATCAGTTCACGCGACAGGGCCGCACAGTTGATGGCGCTGAATGCCTGGCCGGCCCGGCGCGACTGGTCGTGAATGTAACGCGCTACCAGCTCCTTGCCTGAACCGGTTTGGCCGCGTACCAGTATGGATGCCTGGGTTCGGGCCACGCGTTCGGCCTGTGCCATGAACTCGATCATGTTGGGGGCGACGGTCAGCAGGCCCCCAAAGTTATGCGGGCGCCGGACATCGGGCCGGTAGAGGTCAGTCATCCTCTACCTCTGGTTCCCGGATACGCTGGGCCATCACCCGGTCGCACCAGGGCAGACGAATGCCCAGGGTGTTGGACAGCTGGACCAGCGCCGGGGTGTGGCCGCAAATCTGAATCTCGATGCCTTGTGTCTGGCCGTGCGCCACGAACTGTTGCAATGCCTGCAGGGCCGCGACACGAATGTGGTGAGTATGGGTCAGGTCGATGGTCAGTAGCGTTGTTTTTGGGGCCAGCATGGCGGTCAGTCGTTCCGGCAACTGACGGGCAGCGGCGAAATAGAGACTGCCCGAGATCTGGATCAGCGTATGGGGGCTGTCGAGTTCGATGGTGTCGCGCAACCAGCCCTCCTCGTCCACCGCGTAACGTCGCAACAGAGGTACGCTGGCCTGAAACAGAAAGATGCCGAGCCCCAGCGCCGCCCCGAGCAGAATGGCCTCGTGAAAATTGAGCACCAGTGTGCTGATCAGGGTGACCAGAAACAGAGTCCGGGTCTGGGAATTGGCTTTGAGAATGGTGCTAATCTGCTTGGGTTTGAGCATTGACAGAGCAGTGGCGATCAACAGACCGGCGATAACCGCCTGCGGGATGGCTCGTATCAAATCGGCACCGAACAGAATGATGGGCAGAATGGCCAGGGCGGCGATAAAGGGCGCCCAGCGGGTAGCTGCGCCGCCAATGTCGAGCAACACCGACCGGGTCAGGGAGGTGCTGGCCGGGAAGGCACCGGTGATACTGCCGACCAGGTTGGCGATGCCCTGGCTGCCGAGCTCGCGCCGCAGCCAGCGCTGTTCGGCGCGGTTGCGCAGGGTCACTATCAGTTCCAGCGAGCCGATAAAGGAGACGGCAAACCCCGGGATGATCAGTGCCTGCACCATGCTCCAGCTGGGCCAGTGGGTGGCCAGTTGCGGCCAGCCATCGGAAATGACAGTGGTTTGCTCCAGCGTTATCCATTGTGCGACGAAGGACCAGGGAGCCCAGACAACCAGGGCCGTGCTGATCACCAGGGTCATCAGTGGAATTGGCCAGCGTGGCAGGTAGCGTCGGCCGAGCACGACCGATGCCAGGGCAAAGACCGACAGACCCACCGCGGCCCATTGAATGTCAGGCAATCTCAGACCCGAGAGTTGCACCAGTTCATCCACGACATTACGCACGTTGGTGAAGGGGGCGCCGATGAATTCGTCGAGCTGCATCAGCGCGATAATAACGGCTGCACCGGTGGCGAAACCCACCATGACGGCCTCGGGAACAAAGTCGAAGACGCGTTCAGCGCGCAGTGCGACGATCAACAGGCGCGAAAGGCCAGCCAGAACCGCGAGGGTGGCCATGGCCGTCAGTAACAGGTCGGGCTGGTCTGCCCAGGGGGTCAGGCTGGCGAGAATGATCAGGCCGGTGGTGTTGGTCGGGCCGACCGTAACGTGGGCGCTGCGCCCAAGCAGGGCGGCCACCATGCCCGGCAAAGCAGCCGTAACCAGCCCATACATCGGCGGCAGCCCCGACAGCATCGCATAGGCAAGGCATTGCGGAATACCGACCAGAGCCACCAGTAGGCCTGCATTGATATCGCCGGCGCGGGGCAGAGAGAAGGCGATGGCTTTCGGCAAGGCTCAGTTGGACTCTTGAGTGGCGTTGTACAAAATGCTGCTGCGGTTGCCGGAGCGACAATAGGCGAGAATGTTGTTGCCATCATCGATCAGGGATTTCAGGGTGCTAACCTGTTCGGGCGAATAGTTGGGCCCGTTCATCGGCAGCTCGACAAATTTGATACTGGCCGCCTCGCAAGCGCGACGGATGTCGGCGGCTGGAATCTGGTCGGCACTTTCGCCATCGGGCCGGTTGCAGACAATGACACCAATGCCCTGTTCTTTGGCTTGGGCGACGTCGTCGGTGGTAATTTGCGGGCTGACCCGGAAGGTGGGGGATAGCTGGGTTACGTTCATTGAACCTCTCCTGCTCGATGTCGGATTGTGTTGGATGCTACCACCTGAAGAATGACGGTGCGATACCGCTGATCGGATTGCAGCGTCCAGTCAGTGAATTAGAGAAATATAATATAATGATTTGGATCACAATTTCCAGAGATTGGTCCTCGCAGTGCAATAATTTTCCGTGTCACAGGCCCCGGCATGCTTGCAGTCTGCGCTAATTCCTCTATGTTAGCAGTCAGCATCCGGCCACTTCCACGTAGCCTCTGGACGGTTGTAAACAGGCCATTTTTCAGCTTGGAAAAACCGCTCATACGACCGTCAACAACAATAACCCGTACCGGCCGGAAAGACCCTTTGGAGAGTATTATGATTCTGGATCACACCCTTGGTATTTTCACTCACCCCGGTAGTGAGTGGTCACTCATTCGTAAACAGCGACGCAGCAAGACGATGGAGTTTCTGACCCACGTCCCGATGCTGGCGTTGATTCCTGCGGTGTGTTTCTATTTTGGTGTGGCGGAGGTCGGCTGGCGTCTGGGTGACGGCCCGCTGACGGTCTTGACGGCACAAAGTGCGCTGGTTCTGTGCGTGCTGAGCTATCTGGCTGCACTGGTCGGTGTCTGGACATTCGGCGAGTTTATTACCTGGATGACAACGACTTACTCCGATGAACCGGTTGACCCCCATCACGGTATGGCATTGGCGGTCTATACGACGGCGCCGATCTTTCTGGCCGGTATTGTAGGTGCCTGGCCGGAGCTTTGGCTCAATGCGGTGGTGTTCGCGATCGCAGCGGCTTATTCGGTCTACCTGATCTACGAAGGCATGCCCATTGTCATGAACATTCCGAAAGAGCGTGCTTTTATGTACGCGACCTCGGTGATCACCGTAGCACTGGTGCTGCTGGTTACCCTGCGCGTTGGCACGGTCATCGTCTGGTCAGCAGGCTTCGGACCGGAATACATGGTCATTGAATAAGGTTGGCTGCCCGGTTTAGGGCAAGCTGGACCAGGCGATACTGTCCCGGTAGCCATTGCTGTCGGTCCGGGTTACGCCATAGTCCGAAAATTCCAGATCCACCCAACCCCGATAGGCCGTTAGCCGGACTTTGCCGGCGTGTGGCCGGATGTCGTTCTGGTACCAGTGAACGCCGCGGGTGGTGGTCAGGCTGGCGGAGTTGGTGCGCCAGCCGTCATCGAGCCAGACGCTGGCGCGCGCTTCGATGCGAAAGTCGGTTGAATTCAGTTCGATGATCTCGGTGCTGATGTTGGTGTAGTTCAGATCGCTGCGTTCGGCGCGCATGCGCAGCCTACCGGTCATGGTGCCTTCGAGTGATTCGATTCGGTTGTAATAGTCGTCGTACCAGCCCATGACATCAAAATCGAGTCGACTGTTCAGGGTGACATAACCCTGCCAGTTGCGGGTGTCGCAATCGACGGCTTCAGCCGTTACATCCATGGTAATGAACGTCATGCTGTTGGCGTAGGTTTCGGTTTCGCCATAGGCGTCGATGCTGGTGTAGCCGCCAAAATCGCAGGCTCCGCTGTCAAACAGGTAGGTTGAGGTGGTTTCAACCGGTGTATGGCTGCGACTGGTCATGCGGGCCGACGGGGTCAGAAATGCCTCGGGATCAGCGATCATCTCGATGCTGGTGGCACTCAGTGCATAGGGAATCAGCGCGCTGCGCACCAGAAAGTCGGTGTCGTAGCGCGCAAGAGAAGGTGTGACTTCCGTGTCGTAACCGGCCTCATGCTCATGTACATCGGTGACCGTAAAATGGCAGCCACTGAGCAGCAGCGCAGCCGAGGCGATCATGGCCAAGCGGCGGGGCTGAGCAGGAATATTCGGGTGCTGAGTCATGGGCAGGGCTCCTTCATTGTTGGAGCCATTATCTCAAGGCAGGCTGAACCCGATCTGAACCGGGCAGATCAGTAATGGTGCCTGTTCAGATTGGGTTAAGAGTTGAGTTCTTAGATAGGCATTTGTTTATCAATACTTTTAACTCAATGTTCGGAGTATGCACTCCACTGAGTGCCGGGTATCGGGTGTGCCTGTCCGGGGTAGTCCGCAACATGGATGTTGCGGTCTAGGCCCCATGGATGGGTTTACGCCGACCCCCGACAGGCACACCCGGTGCCCGGCGCGGACCTCTGGTAAAGTTGGAAACCCTAACTTTACCGCGCAATGGTGGTGATGGGCTGCAGTCGTTCTGCCAGCTTGCCAGTGCTCACCAGGTTGTGGAATTCATCGGCCAGGGCCCGATTCATGTCGACGACTTTGGTCCAGTAGCGAATGCGCGTGTCAGCATCGAGGGTTTCGAAGTCTTTGCGGTCGGGAATTTTGCCGTAGGGTAGGCTGTTGATGAACGCTGGGCTTGGGCACATCACCAACGTGTGGCTGTAGTGGTTGGCGGTGACTTTGCGCCATGGCAGGGGTTTGTCAAACCAGCCGGGTTTCAGCACCGGTGAGAAATGCGGGTAGAGCACCAGGCCGTTGTCTGGTTTGATCGGCAGGTCGAAATGGTAGTCGACCATGCCGCCGTCCCGGTAGACCCCCGGCGGGGCGCCAGCCGGGTTGGTGACGCCGTGTATTACAACCGGAATCGCGCCGCTGGCCTGCAGTGCCTGGCGCAGGTTGTCGATGGAAAGCGTCACCTGATAAGTGGTGAATTGATCCCAGTCGGGCAGGGGAAGCTGACCACCCTGGCTGCGAAACACGACACGATCGAAGTAACGTGGCAGGGTGGCGCGCGAGATCATGTTGCTGGCCGCGACGCCGGTAAACACCCAGGCTTGCCTGCGCGAGGAATGGGCCGCTGTGATTCCCCGGCAACGGGCGGTAACCAAATGCAATAACCGGTTTGGGTGCAGGTCTTCGAAGGAGGTATCGCCCAGCGTTTCGTCGATGAACTCATTCACCTTGCCGGTAATTTCATCGGCATCGGCGTTGTCTGAATAACGCTGGTTCAGGTAGCCGTGTTCAAGTCGGTCCAGCGCTGCCACCGGGTCTTTGTTGGCATAGGCCGTCATACGCCAGGCACCGATGGAGCTGCCAATGAGATTCAGCGGGTGATTGATGGCGGGTAGCCACTCGCTGGCCAGGTAGCGATCGAGGTGACTGAGCACAAACCATTTGGGGCCACCGGAGGCACCGAGAATCACGCGAATAGACTGGGGTGACAGCCCCTCGTTCTGAATGGTTCGATAGGCGTGCTCGCCAGCGTAGAAATTAAGCGCTTGGGTCAAACGAGGGTCCCTGTAGTTGCGGAAAACATATAGTTGCGGAAAACGCGCACTATACCCTGTGACGGGTCTTGTCCCAAGGTGTGGCGGGTAAAATCGGATGTTGATGTGTGGAACCGGAAAGGGCGTCTCAGAATGCGGGTCTCTGGCCGTCTGCTGCCAGAGACCCTTCGGTCAGTTTGGCTTAGCCGCGACTGAACAATTGCTTGAACAGGCGCGGAGACGACGCCAGCAATTCGGCTTTTCTAGCACTGACAGGGCCGCCGTTACGGTCGCCACTGAGGGCACCCGACTCCTGCAATAACAGGCTGGCGGCGGGGAAGTCGACATCGTTCAAATCGTCGGCAAAGGCCAGTTGCACGCGGCCTGCGACCAGTTGGGCGATGCTCATCAGGCCACAGCCGCTGACGCGTATGCCGGCAACGCGCTCAGACCAGCGCCCGATCTCGGCCGGGTCGCTGCTGTCGATGGCGGCCAGGGCCAAATCCAGTGTCGACGCATCGACACGTACCCGGCGCTCGTTCAATTGCACGCCGCGGCCGCGCATGCTGGTCCACTCGTCACCGGTGATCGGGTCGAGCAGGGCGACGGCTTCGATACGGTCTTTGATAAAAAAGGTGATGACGATGAGAAAGCCCGGGTAACCGGAGCGGTAGTTGGATTCACCGGCCAGCACGTTGATTTTCCAGCAGGATTGACCGTCGTAGTCGCGGCTTTCGTCCATACCGATGTGCAGGCTGTCGATGTGGTGGCGCGGGTGGCCTTTGCGGATGGCCTTGCGGGCACGCCAGGCGGCGTCTTCAATGGCCTGGTCAAACACGTCTTTGCGGGTGGCCCCTTCGGCAGTCAGTGAATCGATGTTCGACAAAGTGTAAGTCAGTTTGTCGGCTGCGTTGCGCGCAGCGCGCAGGGCTATGGTCAGAATTGGTTGCATGGTCGGTTCATACTCACATTCAATAGGGTTAAACCGCACCGGTTACAGGCAAGGGGCCGGCCATCATCGTCGGGTGTGTGACAGCACAGCCAGACAGAACGGACCGGACGAGCCAGTTCAGGTACGTCGGTTTTATCCGCAAAAACGGGTTTGTTAAACAGCGGTTCGGGCGCTTTCCCGAACGAGGGCGCGTATAATACACACCTTTGATGCACTCTTTAAGTCTTGGTGTGCAGTTTTTGAACGATAAGAGGTGATTTCAAGCATGTCGCAGTCACAGGACGCCGCAGGCGAAACGGGCATCCGGCTGGATGATATTAAAGTGGTTCTGGTGCACACCAGCCACCCTGGCAACATTGGTGCCGCCGCGCGGGCTATGAAGACCATGGGGCTGACCCGGTTGGTACTGGTCTCTCCCAAGGATTACCCTTCGGGTGAGGCCTTTGCGCTGTCTTCCGGTGCCCATGATGTGCTCGACCAGGCCGTAGTGGTCGATGAGATCGATGCTGCCATTGCTGACTGTTCACTGGTGGTGGGCGCGTCGGCCCGATCCCGTTCGTTGCCCTGGCCGCTGCTGAACCCCCGTGAAATGGCCGATAAGGTCGCAGCCCATCCACCCGGATCTTCAGTGGCGTTGCTGTTTGGGCGCGAGCGAAGTGGTCTGACCAATGATGAACTGGCCAAGTGCCACTATCACGTCAATATTCCCTCCAACCCGGATTACAGTTCGCTCAACGTGGCCCAGGCTGTTCAGGTTCTGTGTTATGAATTGCGCATGCGCCAGGAGCTGGCGGTAGCGCAGACCCGAACCGACTGGGGCGTTGAATGGGATCAGCCACCGGCGCGGGCTGAGCAGCTTGAGGGGTTGTTCGAGCACTGGGAGAAAACTCTGGTTGAGATCGACTTTCTCGACCCCACTAACCCCCGAACATTGCTCAGCAAAATTCGCCGTTTGATACTGCGCGCACAACCTGATGAAGTTGAGGCTAACATCCTGCGCGGTATGCTGACGCAAATAGACAAGTCGATAAGGAAACCCTGATATGTTCCGCAACCTGAAAGAAGACATCCAGAGCGTCTTTGACCGTGACCCTGCGGCGCGAAACTGGTTTGAGGTAATCCTGAACTATCCGGGTTTGCACGCCATCCTGATTCACCGTTTCAGCCATAAACTGTGGCAATGGAATCTGAAAACGCTCGCCCGCTGGGTGTCCCAACTGGCGCGCTGGTTTACCGGCATTGAAATTCACCCGGGCGCCAAACTTGGACGACGGTTTTTTATTGATCACGGCATGGGCGTGGTGATTGGTGAAACGGCCGAGATTGGCGATGACGTCACTATTTATCAGGGTGTAACCCTGGGTGGTACCAGTTGGGAGAAAGGCAAACGCCACCCAACGCTGGAAGACGGTGTCATTGTCGGTGCCGGGGCCAAGGTGCTGGGGCCTTTTACCGTCGGCAAGAATGCCCGGGTAGGTTCCAATGCCGTCGTCACCAAGGCGGTACCCGAGAATGCGACCGTTGTTGGTATTCCCGGTCGCATCGTGAAACAGCAGGGCGAAAAGATACTACCGTTCAGCGACCAACAAAAAGCCATGGCCGATAAAGTCGGTTTCGATGCCTACGGCGTCTCGCAAATGCCAGACCCAACGTCCCATGCCATCATGGCCCTATTGGAACACATCCATGCGCAGGATCAGCGTATGGATGTGATGTGCAAGGCACTCAAGCGCATTGATGCCAGCTACACCAGTACAGCATCGCCAGAACTAAGCGATGAGGATTTTGCACCCATTGAAGATTCCGACCGATCCGCCAATGCCGGAGGCTGAACGCCTCCGGTTTGCGGTTTACGCTTCAGGCATGGGCGGTGTGTCGGTGTAGAGTGCTTTTGGACCGGGTAGGAATGAGCTGGTTCAGTTCCATCGTGGCATAAAACGTATCCCGGGAATGACAGACCTGATCGTACAAAGTTCGACCCAGTAGGTGGTGACGCCGGGGGAAGCGCAGTTGTGGCGGTATTAACGCGAAACGGCGACTCTGGCCCAGTGGCTGGGCGATAACAACGTCCAGAAAAGGTGCCAGAAAGGCAAGGTAGCTGTCGATATCGGTGCCTTTGAGGGCGGAGATCAGTTCCAGCTCATCGGTGCGTGACAGCAGCGCGTCCTTGATGTCCAGTGCGCTGCAATAACGACCTTTGTTTAGAATAATGGCGTCGTACTGTGCGTCGACCCAGACCCATGTATTTTCTTCACTCAAAAAGGCTTCCAGTCCGGTATGACAGCCACCCAGTGGCCGCCAGTGACTGTCTCGGGTGTGCAATTCGATTTGGCGGGTAGAAATGCCCATAGCCTGCAGTGCATGGCTGAGTACGGTGACGTAATCGCCGCGCGCGAATTGTTCGCCCAGACTGACGCGCGCCATAATGTCGAGCGGGTTGTGCGACCCTGAATGTTGTCTGGCCTGGGGTTCCCAGCGGTTAAGTGCCCAGCGCAACAGGGCGTCTAAGCGTTCGCTGTCGAGGCGAGCATGCTTGATAACGTCGTCGAGCTGATAGCGTTGGGCGAGCACAGCCATGAGTTGGGTGCGTTTCGGCTCGGGCAGCGGCACTTCTGTCCCGGGACTGAAGCGAAAAGGACGCAGCCGCGAATAGTGGTTAAGTGACCAGTAGCAAACACCAAAAGCCAATAGAAACAGGCTGAGTATTACGATCAGTGCCAGCATAGAACCTCCCTGGACTCCGTTCCGACCGTGTTTCCGAAGACTGCTGATTTTCCTTGATTGAAGAACCCGCGTCAGTGATGGCGTGCAGCGCATTCACTTTATTGGACACTAACCAAACCGGGTCTCAACGGCTCCTTCACTTCGGTGCGTGGAGTACAATCTATACTTTGGCCCTTAACGATCAGCAGCGCAATGCGCTACCGCCCCCGTTTGTGGTTCATTTGACATTGAGCGCGTAATTATTTGGTATTGAAACGTAAGTAGAGGTTTCAAAGTGCTTGTCTGCGTAACGCCACCGCTGGATTTGGCGCCATTCACCCGGTATCCGGAAGGTATTTCAGGTGCCGAATTAAGATTGGCCGGGGCAGTGTTGAGTTACCCCGGCCAGAATGATTAACGCGGCAGCGTCTGGGTCAGACTGCTGGTGGCGCCATCGTTATCGGTGACGGTGAGGGTGACCTCACGCACTTTATTGCGTTTAAGCAGATATTTCGGAATCACGTTCCAGTCACCGGAGAAGGTGAATGGGCCAGCTTGCCATTCCTGATCGACGACATAGCCGTCATCGTCGTTGCTGTCGCTGATAAAGATGTACCAGAGCAGAAACTTGAACACGCTGAACGAAGCGTTCGGTGGTGTGTTCAGGTTGAAGTCGACAATAACCGGATCGTGGTCGGAAGACCGGTAGGGCGTCGGCGCATACAACAATTCAACGTGATTGGCGGTTTTGAACTCGGTGTTGTAATCCAGCACCAGCGGCTCATCGGTATTGATGTGCCAATCCTGAACCTTGATCACCTTGGCCTGCAAGCTGGCAGATGCCAGAGCATGGTCCAGGTTGCCGGATTCACCATCAAAGACGTAAGAGTATTCACCTTCGCCTTTCAGATTGGCATAGCCGGCATCGGCCAGAACCTGCAATGGATCTTCCATTGAATAGGCGTTTAAGTCACCAATGATCATCACATCCGCATCATCAACCCCGGTTGGGTTGGTGCTTAGCCATTCGACCAGGGCCGTTGCAGCAGCGGTACGTACGCCGTTGCAGTTTCCTTGCAGATTAGGATCGGTCGGATCGCCCACGTCTTCACAGGAAGAACCCTTGGACTTGAGGTGATTGACCACAACCGTGAACCGGTCACTGCTGCCCAGATGTTCGAAACTCTGCGTCAGAGCCGGGCGGTTCTTTTCATCGTTGAACAGTGGTTCGCCTTCATCATCCAATGGTGAATTGTCACTCGACAACACCTGGGCACTGTTGACGGGTGCGACCACGTCGGGGCGGTAGATCAGACCTACGGCGATGGAATCGGTGCCAATGCCCGGGCCACCCGTTGAGATGTAATCGTAGATCTTATCGGCTGGCTGAGTAACGTTCAGGGCATCGACCAGCTGGTCGATGGCACTGTTTTCATCAAATCCGTCGTTCTCGATTTCCATCAGGCCGATCACATCTGCATCCAGCGCAGAAAGTGCAGCGATCAGTTTGGCTTCCTGGCGTTCCAGTTCCAGCGGCGTATCGGCACCACGGTCGGTTGGGAACCCACCACCGAGACCATCACCATTGTAGTAGTTCAACACGTTGAAGCTGGCGACGCGCATGTCGCGATCCAGTGTGTCTTCGGGTGCTGCGGTACGCAGGTTGGTACCCTGCAATTGCAAGTCGCCACTTGGGATCAACTTGTAAGCGCCGAATGAATAATTCAGAACACCGCTCAGGCTGGTGAGGGTTTCACCAATGCGCAAACTGTTGTAGGCAGACAGTTCCGGTGCCGGGAAGCGCATCGGGTCCGGATTTTGGGTGCTTATTCCGTCTTCGATAATCAGCTTGTTCAGATCGTTGGCAGCATTAACAGCGAAGGCATCAGGCCCAGGTGTTGCGACTTCCGTTGGAATGTAGCGACGACCCTGGCTGACGGTAAACTCACCGTAGCGACCCAACTGATAAACTTCGTTCACGGTTAGGATCTGGTTATTGGTCACCAGCATGCCTTCAAATGCTTCGAGTTCGTCTGCGTCGCTCAGCGGCAAAGACACCAGAGCCGGTGTTGGCAGATACTGATTGCTGGCACAGATGCTGATGCCGTCTACATCATTGATTTGCGTCAGACCAAAGTATTCGTCCACCGACCCGTTGACAACAACCCGGTCGCCAACGGCTACATTGGTACCGGAGTAGAAGACAAATAGGCCTTCAGACGTAGCCGCGTCGCCATCCTGATCGGTATCCTCTTCCTGCAGGAAGAAACCGCTGAGCTGATTGCCGGCCTGGTAATCGCCAACCACAATGGCTTCAACTGACACGCTCTGGCCCAGCAGAGGGGACGCATCGCCACTGCCCTGAACGCCGGATATCAGTGTCATCGGGTCGCCGCACTGAGCTAAAACCGGATCATCCGGATCGCTGTCATCGTCGCCTGTTCCACTATTGCCCAAATAAGCAAAGGTGTTGCTGGAGTATGCATCCCACTGGATGGTTGGGTCGAAGGCAGCATTAAAGTCAGGATCACCCGCGGTAATGTCGGCTTTGCGCACCAGGGTGACATTGGCACCGAAGGTATCGCCATTACCCAATTGACCGATGCGGTCGACCACGGTATCGACTTCACGCAGCAGCACCACATCGTTGCCATTGAAATTGGCAACACCCGAGGTTGTGTCGGTGACATCCAAAATGTCCTGGGCGGCCTGGCTGTTGGCGATGACGTACACGTCACCCGCGGCCAGGGTGCCACTCAATGGCAGGGCGATGTTCAGGCTGGTACTGCCATTGGAATACAGTTCGACGGCGTATTGACTCAGGTCAATGGTGGCGTCACCGGTATTTTGCAGTTCGATGGCTTTATTGAAGGAGGAGCCTTCAATGTATTCGGAAAAGATCAGGTCGGCCTGGGCACCGCTGGCATAAGCCGCGGCGATCATCAGAGCCAGGGTAGTTCGTCTGGCGTTCATGGTATCCCTCTCGTTTTGCGTCCGGGCTCTCTGACATCCGTGTGGGTTGCCGACCACTGAGACCCGTTGTTGTTATTGTGATTGCAGCATCATTAGTTGATCGTATGGTCAAAAAATGATCTCGACCACATTACCGGAAAAATGTGACCGATTGGTAACATTTTTCAGACTAGATACCTGCAAAGTGCGAATTATTCAGAATCAATCGATGCAGATACTGCAATATGTGACTCAGGACCCCTGACGATTCGGGTTACTTTCCCTGCTTGTAGTCTTCTACAGGTGGGGTTTTTTGTACCTGTTACTGCGTGACAAAGGGTAAGCCGGGGTTGTTATCTACGCTCCAGCCGCTATCATGCGCGTCCCTCTACCAGACGAGCCAGCGGCACCCATCGTGATCCTTACGCCACCATAGCACTTTCCCACCTCTGCAGACTCTCCGAGCCTGTCGTCTGACCCAATATGTTCATGCAGGGCATGCATCCTGTGTGACGCGCCGATACGCGGCACCTGACTGTTAATCCGTACCCCCTGAGGTCTCTAAATGTTGTTATCTTCCACCCGAAAAGACTGGTTCGGGAATGTTCGTGGCGATTTGCTCGCCGGTCTTGTTGTGGCCCTGGCGCTGATTCCCGAAGCCATCGCCTTTTCCATCATTGCCGGTGTAGACCCGAAAGTTGGTCTTTATGCCTCTTTCTGTATTGCGGTTGTTATTTCCTTTACCGGTGGACGTACCGGCATGATCAGTGGTGCGACGGGTGCCATGGCGCTGCTGATGGTGACTCTTGTCAGAGATCACGGTCTCGAGTATCTGCTGGCAGCAACGCTGCTGACAGGTGTACTTCAGATTGTTGTTGGCTATCTGCGCCTTGGTGAGTTGATGCGATTTGTATCTCGTTCCGTCGTCACTGGCTTTGTGAACGCTCTGGCTATCCTTATCTTTCTGGCTCAGTTGCCGGAACTGACCAACGTCACCTGGGAAGTTTATGCGGTTGTAGCGGCGGGTCTGGGCATCATTTATCTGGTACCGCTGGTGAGTAAGGCCATTCCTTCGCCGTTGATAGCCATCGTCGTGTTGACGGGCATTAGTATGTGGCTGGGTCTCGATATTCGAACCGTGGGTGATCTTGGTGATCTGCCAGACACCTTGCCTATCTTTTTGTGGCCTGAAGTTCCGCTGAACTTTGAAACCTTGCAGATTATTTTCCCCTATGCCTTCGCGTTAACCATGGTGGGTATCCTTGAATCGTTGATGACGGCGACCATTGTCGACGATTTGACCGATACACCTAGCGACAAGAACCGCGAATGCAAGGCGCAGGGCGTGGCTAATATTGGTTCCGGCCTGTTGGGCGGTATGGCTGGTTGTGCGATGATTGGTCAGGCTGTTATCAACATCAAATCCGGTGGTCGTGGCCGCTTGTCTACGCTGATGGCTGGTGTGTTCCTGCTGCTGATGGTGGTGTTCCTGAACCCCTGGGTGTCGCAGATCCCGATGGCGGCACTGGTGGCGGTGATGATCATGGTTGCGATCGGTACCTTTAACTGGGGTTCTTTCAAGGATCTTAAGAAGTACCCCTTGTCGACCAACATTGTCATGGTGGTCACCGTGGTAGTTGTGGTCTATACCCACAATCTGGCCTATGGGGTTATCGCCGGTGTTTTGCTGGCCGCCCTGTTCTTTGCCAACAAGGTTGGCCACTTCATGTATATCACCAGCGAGCTGGATGAAGAGACCGATACCCGCCGCTATAACGTTGCTGGCCAGGTCTTCTTTACATCGGCCGAGAAGTTTTTGGCCTCGTTTGACTTCAAAGAAGCCGTCGATCATGTTGTTATTGACCTGACCCGTGCTCACTTTTGGGACATCACGGCCGTGGGTGCACTCGACAAGGCCGTGATCAAGTTCCGCCGTGAAGGGGCACAGGTTGAGATCATTGGCCTGAACGAAGCCAGTGAAACCATCGTTGACCGCTTCGGGGTGCACGATAAACCCGAAGAGATCGACAAAGTGTTAGGAGGTCACTGATGTTTAACAAAGACAATAAAATACTGGCCTGCATAGACGGCTCGAAATACAGCCAATCGGTCTGTGACTATGCCGCCTGGATCAGCCAGCGCACGGGTGCACCACTGCAATTGTTACACAATCTGGAGCACCCGACCGGTGCTTCCACCGGGGATTTGTCCGGTGCCATTGGTCTTGGTAGCCGCGATACTCTGCTGCAAGAGCTTACCGAGGTTGAAGAGCAGCGTAACCGCTTGCTGATGGAGCAGGGCAAACTGATGCTTTCGACCGCCAAAGAGCGGATCGGGCAGGATGGCACAGAGGCGACGACCAAACAGCGTCACGGCAGCCTGACCGAGTCGCTGATCGAGATGGAAGAAGATATCCGCGTACTGGTGCTGGGTATTCGTGGTGAAGAGCATGAACAGGATAATCAACACCTTGGTGCTCACCTTGAAGCGACCATTCGTTCCCTGCACCGGCCCATTCTGGTGGTCAACAGTGAATTCAAGGTCCCGGAAAACGTCATGCTGGCTTACGATGGCAGTGGGGCTTCCAGTAAAGCGCTGGACATGCTGGCGCAGAGCCCTCTGTTCAAAGGCATACCGGTGCACCTGGTGACCGTGGGTGAAGACCCGGCGGGCGCCAATACTCTGCAGCACAAGGCAACCGAGGTGTTACAGGCGGCTGGCCACAAGGTCACCTCAGTGACGCTGGATGGGAAGCCCAGTGAGGCGCTGGTGAACTATCAGGCTGAGCACGATATTGACCTGACGCTGATGGGTGCGTTCAGTCACACCCGGTTGCGTGAGCTGGTATTGGGCAGCCTGACGGCAAAGGTGTTGTTGAAGTCGAACAAGCCGTTGCTGTTGTTAAGATAAGACGAGACTCAGGGGTCGTCCGAATGTTCGGCGGCCCCTCTATCTTGCTCAACCCCCCGCCGCCAGACCTTCAACACATAAATATACAGCATGACCACCAGTGCAGCTGCCAATCCTGATGCCAGTATGGAGGGTTGCTCGACGGAATCCGGGTTTATGGTAAGCCCCAGGCCGCCGATGGTGAACACCTGCTGCGGCATTAGCCAGCGCTTGCGGGGCCTGCCGGTTAGAGTGGCGCGCAGCGTGAAGTGCAGTGCCATGGGCGCGACCGCGAGCAGAACGCCCCACCAGGGGGCTGGGTCAGTACCGTTCAGAAGGGCGAGGATGGCCACCGTGGTCGCCACACCGAGCAGACCGGTGTAGGCGCGTAGAAAAAACGCCGTATTCATTGCGTTTGAACCCGGTTCTCCAGAGTATCCAGCAAACCGTCTACGGTTGATTCGATGATCAACGTTGTCGTTAGATCCGCCCAGGCGAAACCCTGGTCCGTCATCCGGGTGATCATGGTGATTAGCGGGTCGTAATAACCATTATGATTCAATATGGCCACTGGCTTGCGGTGATATCCCAGCATCTGCCAGGTCCAGACTTCAAACAGCTCCTCCATGGTACCGGGCCCGCCAGGCAGTGCTACGAAGGCATCAGCCGGATCAGCCATACCGGCTTTGCGCTCGTGCATGGTGTCCACAACCTGCAACTCGGTGATGCCGGGGTGTGCAACCTCCCGCTCAACCAGCGCTTTGGGCATGACTCCCAGAACCTGGCGTCCACCGGCGAGGACCGCATCGGCCACGGCGCCCATCAGGCCGATGTTGGCACCGCCATAAATCAGATCATGTTGCCGCCGGGCCATGTGCTGCCCTAGGTTGGTGGCCAATTCGATGTATTCTGGACTGTGGCCACTTTTTGAGCCGCAATAGACTGCTATCTGCATGACGTTCCCCTGATGGATGGCGCAGCAAGAATGCCACCTTCAGCGCGCAATCTCAAAGTCTCCTTAACGCTCGCAGACCTCAGTCATTATGGTGCTGTCTTGTTCCAGAGTGCGGATGTCATTGACCTGGGCCTCTCCGGCTTCGGTCATCGGTACCAGCTCGGTGGTACTGCAGTTGAGCAGGTAGGTCTGATAGGTAACCTGATCGATGTGTTGTTTTTCAAAACGATACAGCACAAAGCGGACAATGGTGTCACCGTCCTGTTCGCGTTGAATCATGTTGTTCACATCGAGCACGGTAAAGGCGTTGACCATGGGGTAGGCCATGGTCCAGGGGCGCCAGACCTGGTTGGGGGATTCGGTTGAGACTACTACGGAACCGTCGGGTAGCTGCGCCTGCTTCAGTTCGAACCAGCCGTACTCAAAATTGACCTGGTAAGCCAGCATGCCCGCTCCGGCAAAAACCGGAATGATCCAGCGCGGCAGCTTTTTTCGGCTAATAAAACGAAGGAAGAGCCCGATGCCCGCAGCACCCAGACCCGATACTGCAATTGCGATGATATGCCATAACATGAAAGGTTTGCCCTGAAATAAAACGGGCCTCCAAATGGAAGCCCGTGAGTGAAACTGTATTCAATCAAGTGTACCGGTACCGACCTGCCAGTGAGGCGGGTCGGTGGTTATACACCGGGTGAATCAGTGACTGAGATGACTCGCAGCGCCAGCGCCTTTCGGATAGCGAACGCTTTCAACCAGTTCCTGAATTTCCTTCGGTGGTGCTTCAGTCGCATTGGATACGAGGAAGGCCACGCCGAAGTTGATCATAGCACCGACAGCCCCGAAGGACAGCGGTGAAATACCAAAGATCCAGTTGTCGGCGGTATTGGCCAGCATGTTGGTATCCGGAACGAAGAACCAGCCGAGGTAGGTGAAGATGTACAGCAGCGTGGACAACAGACCCGCCAGCATGCCAGCGATTGCACCCTTGTCGTTCATGCGGGTAGAGAAAATACCCATCATGATCGCGGGGAAGATCGAAGCAGCCGCAATACCGAATGCCAGTGCTACTGTCTGTGCCGCGAACCCGGGTGGGTTCAAACCCAGGAAGGTCGCCAGCAGAATGGCCCCGCCCATGGAGATCCGCGCGGCCAGCATTTCACCTTTTTCACTGATGTCCGGTTTGAGGGTTTTCTTGATCAAATCGTGACTGATGGCCGAGGAAATGGCCAGTAACAAACCGGCTGCGGTCGACAATGCGGCCGCAATACCGCCAGCCGCAATCAAGCCGATGACCCAGCCTGGTAAGTTGGCAATTTCAGGATTGGCCAGTACCAGAATGTCGTTGTTAACCGTCAGTTCATTGCCTGCCCAGCCACGTGATTCAGCGGTGCTCGCAAACTCAGGCGATGCATTGTAGAACTGAATGCGGCCATCGTTGTTCTGATCGTTGAAGTTTACCAGACCCGTTTCTTCCCAGCTGCGAATCCACTGTGGCCGCTCGTCATAAGTCAGCGCTGGTGCTTCGGCACCATCCGGGAAGACCGTGGTCAGCAGGTTAAGCCGTGCCATTGAGGCAACCGCAGGAGCGGTCAGGTACAGCAGGGCGATGAACACCAGCGCCCAGCCAGCAGACCAGCGCGCGTCAGCAACCTTGGGTACCGTGAAGAAGCGGATGATCACGTGCGGCAGGCCGGCAGTACCAATCATCAGCGACAGGGTAAACAGCACCATGTTCAGCTTGTTGGAAACGTCGGCGGTGTAGTCTCTAAAGCCCAGCTCACGAACCACTTCATCCAGCTTGGCCAGCAATGGCATGCCAGATTGGCTGTGCTCGCTGAACAGACCAAACATCGGAATCGGGTTGCCGGTCAGTTGCAGTGAGATAAAGATCGCCGGAATGGTGTAAGCGATGATCAGCACCACATACTGTGCTACCTGAGTGTAGGTAATGCCTTTCATACCACCGAATACCGCGTAGAAGAACACGATAACCGCTGCAATCCAGATACCCGCTGTGCTGCTCACTTCCAGGAAGCGCGAGAAGGCAACGCCGGCACCGGTCATCTGACCGATAACGTAGGTTACCGAGGCGACAATCAGACAGACAACGGCCACCAGACGCGCCTTGCTGCTGTAGAAACGGTCACCAATAAAGTCGGGTACCGTGAACTTGCCGAACTTGCGCAGGTAGGGCGCCAGCAGCATGGCCAGTAATACGTAACCGCCGGTCCAGCCCATCAGGAAGGTGGAGTTGGCGTAACCGCCAGCGGCAATCAGGCCAGCCATGGAGATAAAAGACGCGGCAGACATCCAGTCGGCCGCCGTCGCCATACCATTTGTGACCGGGTTGATGCCGCCACCGGCGACGTAGAACTCTTTGGTCGAGGATGCCCGCGCCCATATCGCAATACCGATATAGAGCGCAAAAGAGCCGCCGACAAAGATCAGGTTAATTGCAAATTGACTCATCTGCCTTACTCCCCGAGATCGAATTTTTTATCGAGTTTGTTCATCTTCCAGGCGTAGAAGAAGATCAGAACGATAAAGCTGAGAATTGAACCCTGTTGAGCAAACCAGAAGCCAAGATCGGTGCCGCCGAATTGAATTCCGGCCAGTAACGGACGGAACAGAATGGCACAACCGTAGGACACAAAAGCCCAGACGATCAGACAACCCAGAATCAATCTCAGGTTGGCCGACCAGTACTGCGCCGCTGGGGATTTTTCATCACTCATGATGTGTACTCCGTCTTATTGTTGTTGAACTAGCTAAAGAGTGCGCGGTGTTCTTAAGAAAACCCACGGTCTATGTTGCATAATTGCGGTGTCCATTGAAAAGCCAGACTTTAGTCGCATGGGAGGGGGCCGCTACGAGCTGCGAGCTTTGAGCGGAAAGTTCAGTGCTGGGACGAGCCGTGCCTGGTTGGTCTTTTCCGGTACAATGGTGGCACATTCCCGGCCAATGCTGATCATGCCTGTAACTGCTTTCGACCGCCTTGCCTGCCCATTGGATGGCCAGCCACTTACCCGCCAGCTTCACGCCTGGCAGTGCCCGCAGGGGCACAGTTTCGATATTGCCCGCCAGGGTTATGTGCATTTGTTGCCGGTTCAGCAGAAACGATCGAAAGACCCGGGGGATAGCAAGGCCATGGTGGCTGCCCGGCAACGGTTTCTGAATGCCGGTTATTACCAATGTATAGCCGATGCACTCAATGAAGCTGTTTTGCCGGAAATGGCCAGTGGAGCTGCCTGTCTGGACGCTGGCTGTGGTGAGGGCTATTACCTGCGGCAGCTTGGCCAGGCGGTGCCGGAAGGCATCGATATGCAGGTGATTGGGCTGGATGTGTCCAAATGGGCCGTGCTGTCGGCCGCCAAACAGGACCCGGCCCCAAGCTGGGTTGTGGGCACCAATGCCCACATTCCCGTACCCGACAGCAGCCTCGACCGGGTGCTGTGTGTGTTCGGGTTTCCGGTCTATGACGAGTTTGCCCGGATTCTTGGGCCAGCGGGGCGGCTAGTTATGGTCGACCCGGGGCCGGACCATCTGCGTGAACTGAGAGATATCATCTACCCGACTATCACTGAGCGACCTGCGGGAGCGCGCGCTGTGCCCGAATCGTTTCAGGTGGTAAGCCGGGAAACCGTGTGCGAAACGATTGTGCTGGAGGATGCCTCCAGTATTGAGGATTTGCTGGCGATGACACCGCACCTGTACCGGGCGCCTGCTGAAGGCCTGGCCAGAGCCGCCGAGCTGACCCGGTTGCAACTGACACTCGATGTCCGAATTCAGGTGCTGGAACTCACAGAACAGACATAAAAACTCAAGTGTTGGAGTTCAGGTTGGCTGTATCGCCTAGAGCCCGCGACGGATGGCACGGCTGCTCCTGCGGGGGCGCCGTGAATACCTCCATGTAGGCTTAACTTCGGCATCCATGCCTCAGATACCCCCGCATGAGCAGCCGTGCCACCCGTCGCTCGTATTGCGAGAACTCCGAAACTTGAGATAAAAAAACCCGGCCTGGGCCGGGTTGATTCGATCACGCTGTCGCGAACAGGGTCTGTTTACAGCACCAGTCGGCGAATGTCGCTCAGTACCTCGGTCAGGTAGGTAGCAAACTTGGCCGCATCGGCTCCGTTCACCGCCCGGTGATCGTAAGACAACGACAGCGGCGTAAAGGTACGCGGCACAAACTCCTTGCCGGTCCAGTGCGGTTTCACCTGGTTCTTGGAGACACCGAGGATCGCCACTTCAGGTGCATTCACAATAGGCGTGAACGCCGTACCGCCCAATCCACCGAGGCTGGATATGGTAAAGCAGCCACCGCGCATCTCGTCAGACTTCACCTTGCCATCACGACCGCGCTTGGCGTAGTCGATGATTTCTTCGGCTATCTGCCAGATCGACTTTTTGTCGGCATCGCGGATCACCGGCACGATCAAGCCGTTCGGCGTATCCACGGCGATGCCGATGTGCACGTAATGCTTCTGCACGATACGCTTGCCATCGGCCATCAGCGAGACGTTGAAGTTCGGAAACTCCAGCAGGGCCGAGGCACAGGCTTTCACGATAAACGCCAGCGGACTGATCTTAATGCCGCGTTTTTCCATTTCGCCTTTCAACGACTGACGGAAGGCTTCGGTATCGGTCACATCGGCTTCGTCGAACTGGGTCACGTGCGGCACGTTCAGCCAGTTGCGCGCCATGTTCTGGGCCGTAATCTGCTGAATTCGGGTCAGGTCTTTAACCTCGACTTCACCGAACTTGCTGAAATCCTGATCCGGAACTTTTGGAATACCGGCACCGCCAGCAGCCTGAGCGGGCTCTTGCACACGCTTTTTGACCCAGGCAGCGACGTCGTCTTTAACGATGCGGCCTTTGGGTCCGGAACCGGGTACCAGCCCCAGGTCGACGCCAAACTCACGGCCTAGCTTGCGTACCGCAGGGCCAGCATGCACGGTTTTGGACGGGCGTACCGGGTCGTTGTCGTGTGCGGTTGCCAGGGTGGCCGGTTGTTCTTCGCCAGCGGCTTTGGGCGCCGGAGCGTCTGGCTTGGCCGGTTTGTCGTCGGTTTTTGCCGATGACGCTTCACCACTGCTGACTTTCAGTTTCAACAACGGCGTGCCTTCACTGACCTTGTCGCCCGTTTTGACCAGCACTTCGACCACTTCGCCAGCTTCCAGGGCAGGCACTTCCATGCTCGCCTTGTCGGTTTCCAGAACGACCATGGGGTCATCAACGGCCAGTTTGTCGCCGGGTTTGACGGAGACTTCGATGACATCAACTTCAGACGCATCGCCAATATCGGGCGTGTTGACGGTGATTACGCTGTCTTTTCCGCCACCAGAAGAGGCCGGTGCAGCGGATTTTTCAGTCTTGTCGTCACTGTCCTGGCTACCATTGGACTGCGACGATTCAGCACCGCCCGCCGACTTCACTTCCACCAGCACACTGCCTTCTTTGACCTGGTCGCCTTCCTTGACCTTGATCGAGACCACTTCACCGGCGACATCAGACGGCACTTCCATGCTCGCCTTGTCGGATTCCAGCACCACGATGGGGTCGTCGACCTCGATGGTATCGCCGACTTTGACGTTGATTTCGATAACGCCGGCATCATCCATGCCGATGTCCGGCACCTTCACGGAAACGACACCACCACCGCTTTTTGCGGCCGCTTTGGGGGCTTCTTGTGCAGCGGGCTGATCGGCCTTGGCGTCGTCAGCTTTGCTGTCTTTCGAATCGTCGCTCGCACTGGCTTTATCGTTTGAACTGTCGCCTTCGCCTTCAATTTCCAGGTACAGAATCTCGTCGCCTTCTTTAAGGCTATCGCCTTCTTTGACTTTTACCTGTGTCACTTTACCGGCTTTGGGCGACGGCACATCCATGGAGGCCTTGTCCGACTCCAGCACGATCAGGGTATCGTCTTCACTGACGGTATCCCCGGCTTTGACGCTGACCTCAATGACCGAGGCCTCGTCCATTCCCAGATCGGGAACCTTAATGATTTCAGTTGCCATGCTTGACTCCTAAATCCGCTCGTATCCTGTACCCGATCAAGACAGCGCCGGGTTGGGTTTGTTGGGGTCGAGGTTGTACTGTTTCAGCGCTTTGGTGACTTCTTTCGCATCAACAGTGCCTTCTTCCGCGAGGGCGTTCAGAGCGGCGACAACGATCCAGTAACGGTCGACTTCAAAGAAGTGACGCAATTTCTGGCGCGAGTCACTGCGGCCAAAGCCGTCGGTACCCAGCACGTGGTAGCTGTGCGGAACCCACTTACGGATCTGGTTGGCGTAGTTTTTCATGTAATCGCTGGCAGCGATCACCGGGCCACGGCGGTTTTCCAGCATCTCGGTCACGTAAGGCTTCTGCTTGTCGCGTTCCGGATGCAGCATGTTGTCACGGTCGGTATTCAGACCATCGCGGGTCAGTTCGTTGTAGCTGGTCACCGCCCAAACATCAGCCTGAATGCCGTAGTCATCACGCAGCATAGTGGCGGCAGCGCGCACTTCCTGCAAGATGGAACCGGAACCAAACAACTGAACGGCTTTTTTGCCTTTCTTGACGCCATCTTCAAGCAGGTACATGCCGCGTTTGATGCCATCGACCATCGACTCATCGAGGCCCGGGTTGTGGTAGTTCTCGTTCAGGGTGGTGATGTAGTAGAAGACGTTTTCCTGATCTTCAACCATGCGCTTCATGCCTTCCTGTACGATCGTCACCAGCTCATAGCCATAGGTGCAGTCGTAAGTGACGCAGTTCGGTATGGTACCGGCCAGAATATGGCTGTGGCCATCCTGGTGCTGCAGGCCTTCGCCGTTCAGGGTGGTACGGCCCGAGGTGGCACCGATCAGGAAGCCACGCGCCTGCAGGTCACCCGCCGCCCAGGACAAATCGCCCACGCGCTGGAAACCGAACATCGAATAATAGATGTAGAACGGAATCAGCTGACGGTTATAGGTGCTGTATGCGGTTGCCGCGGCCAGCCAGGAGCTGAAAGCACCGCTTTCGTTGATGCCTTCCTGCAGGATCTGGCCTTTAACGTCTTCCTTGTACCACATCACCTGGCCTTTATCCTGAGGGATGTACAGCTGGCCGTTGGGTGAATAGATCCCGAACTGACGGAACAAGCCTTCCATACCAAAGGTACGGGCTTCATCGGGCACAATTGGCACGATGCGGTCGCCGATGTTCTTGTCTTTCATCAGCGTTGAGATCAACCGCACGAAGGTCATGGTGGTCGAGATTTCACGATCACCGCTGTCTTTGGTCAGCGCTTCGAACGATTCCAGCGATGGCACTTTCAACTGCTCTTTGGCGGTCTGGCGACGCATTGGAATGTAGCCGCCCAGATCGTTGCGGTGCTTGCGAATATACTGCATTTCCGGGCTGTTTTCGTCCGGACGGTAGAACGGAATCTTGCCCGCTTCCAGCTCTTCATCGGAAATGGGTACACCACAACGGTCGCGGAAAGTTTTCAGGTCGTCAACGCTCAGCTTCTTCAGCGAGTGCGTGGCGTTCTTGCCTTCACCGGCTTCGATGCCATAGCCCTTAACGGTGTGCGCCAGGATGACTGTTGGCTGACCGTTGTTGTCGTTAACAGCACGATCGAAGGCCGAGTAGACCTTGTATGGGTCGTGACCGCCGCGGTTCATGCGGTAGATGTCGTCGTCGCTCATATCCTTGACCATCTCGGCCAATTCCGGATATTTGCCGAAGAAATGTTCGCGGGTGTAGGCACCACCATGCGATTTAAACGCCTGCAGTTCGCCATCGACGACTTCGTCCATGCGTTTCTGCAACAGGCCCTTGCTGTCTTTGGCGAACAGCTTGTCCCACTGACGACCCCAGACGACTTTGATCACGTTCCAGCCAGCACCGCGGAACATGCCTTCCAGTTCCTGGATGATCTTGCCGTTCCCGCGAACCGGCCCGTCAAGACGCTGCAGGTTGCAGTTGATGACAAAGTTCAGGTTGTCGAGGTGCTCGCGACCGGCCAGGGAAATGGCACCCAGTGATTCCGGCTCGTCAGTTTCACCATCACCCAGGAAAGCCCAAACCTTGCCACCTTTGTCGATTTCACCGCGGTTTTCCAGGTAACGCATGACGTGCGCCTGGTAAATCGCCTGAATCGGGCCCAGACCCATGGAGACGGTCGGGAACTGCCAGTAATCCGGCATCAGCCATGGGTGCGGGTAGGAAGACAGCCCCTTGCCATCGACTTCACGACGGAAGTTGTCGAGCTGATCTTCACTCAGACGGCCTTCAACGAATGAACGAGCGTAGATGCCCGGTGAGATATGACCCTGGAAATAGATCATGTCCCCCGGGTGGGTGTCGGTCGGCGCACGCCAGAAATGGTTAAAACCCATGTCGTAGAGGGTGGCGGAAGACTGAAAGCTGGAGATGTGACCACCCAGTTCATCACCGCTCTTGTTGGCGCGAATGACCATGGCGATGGCATTCCAACGGATCATAGCGCGAATTTTACGCTCCATGTCGTTGTCACCCGGGTACTTGGGTTCTTCGTCCAGCGTGATGGTGTTGCGAAATGGCGTGTTCAGCGCAAAGGGTACATCCGGACCACCTTTGGTGATGTTGTCGGACAAGCGCTTGAGCAGGAACTGTGCGCGGTCATTGCCTTCTTCACGCATAACCGATGCCAGGGCATCAAGCCATTCCTGCGTTTCAATCGGATCAATATCGTGTGCCATAAAGTTCAGACCTCTTCCCCTATGGGTTGAATCATCAGAGTAGATTCACAAGTTGCGAACCGGTGTGATAAGCACCTGTCCGTTTTAAAAAGATGGTGTAACTCTAGCTTGTTATTTCAGTTTGGTGTCGTATCAGCGTGATTTTGCATTCTGGCGAAATTTCGCTTTTTGCCAACCCTGAAACAACAAACGGCAGCCAGAGGGCTGCCGTCTTGGATTGTCGCTTCAGATGATCATAGCGATCGTGGCTGCCCTTTTTACAGGATATTCCCAACGCTGACAATCTTAAGAGTATTGGTGCCGCCATGCACACCCTGATGATCGCCGTAGCTAAGCAGCACCAGATCGCCGTCCTTGACAATGCCGCGATGTTTCAATTCATCGACTGCGCGCCTGTTCACCTGCTCGATCGGGCCAGCGGAGACATCAAAGGCAATGGCTTCGACACCCCGGTACAGGGCGCACTTGCGCTGGGTCAGTGGCTGGCGGGTCATGGCATAAATCGGCATGCCGGAGCTGATGCGTGACATCCAGCGCGGTGTCGAGCCCGATTCAGTCATACAGACAATGGCTTTGACGCCCTTCAGATGGTTGGCGGTGTACATCACCGACATCGCGATGGCTTCATCGACGCGGTGGAACTCTGTGTTCACCCGATGGCGTGATTGAGTGGTCAGCGGGTGCTTCTCGGCACCCAGGCAAACGTCGTTCATCGCCTTCACGGTTTCAACCGGGTAATCACCGGCGGCGGTTTCAGCGGAACACATAACGGCATCGGTGCCGTCCAGTACCGCGTTCGCCACGTCGAACACTTCCGCCCGGGTCGGGAACGGGTTGTCGATCATCGACTCCATCATCTGGGTGGCGGTGATCACAACGCGGTCCAGCGTACGAGCCCGTTTGATGATGTGTTTTTGCACGCTGATCAGCGCCGGGTCGCCAATTTCCACGCCCAGATCGCCACGCGCCACCATTACCACATCCGATGCCAGAATGATGCGGTCGAGGTTGTCGTGATCCAGTACGGCTTCGGCACGTTCCAGCTTGGCTACGATTTCGGCGGTTGAACCCGCTTCGGCCAGTAACTGGCGGGCTTCGTTCATGTCTTCAGCGTTGCGCGGAAATGACACGGCGATGTAATCAACGCCGATGGCGGCGGCCGTCTTGATGTCCGCCTTGTCTTTTTCCGTCAGTGCTTTGGCCGACAAGCCGCCGCCCAGCTTGTTAATGCCCTTATTGTTCGATAAGGGGCCACCCTGGGTCACAATGGTGTGAACGGCATTGCCCTCCACCTTTTCGACTTGGACTCTGACCCTGCCGTCATCAAGCAAGTAAATGTCGCCGGGTTTGCTGTCGGCGGCCAGCTCCGGGTAGTCGATGCCAACCCGGGTAGAATCACCGGCGTTTTTGTCAAAATCAACATCCAGAATGAAAGGCTGACCGTCTTCCAGCTGGACCTTGGTGTCCTTGAAGCGAGCAATTCGAATTTTCGGGCCTTGCAGGTCGCCGAGAATACCCACATGCAGACCGTGCTTTTGCGCAATGGCGTGAACTTCATCGGCACGGCGCTTGTGATCTTCCGGGCTGCCGTGTGAAAAGTTTAGACGAACGACATTGGCGCCCGCCAGTATCAACTTTTCAAGCACACCGTCGCGATCGGTGGCCGGGCCCAGTGTGGTGACGATTTTGGTACGTCTCATGGTATCTCTGATCTCTTGTTGTCGGGTCTGGCTGTGTCAGACGGAACTGCTGTTAAGGCGCTTCTGAACCATCCCCCGAAGGCAGGGTTCAGAAGCGCCTTAGATCTTCACATACAGAAAAAGCCCGGATAAACCGGGCTTTTCTGGGAACTCACTTGGCGTTCATCAATGCAACGGTGCTGTCCAGCATGCGGTTGGAGAAGCCCCATTCGTTGTCATACCAGGACATCACCTTGACCAGACGACCCTGAACGCGCGTTTGAGTCGCGTCGAAGATCGAGCTGAAGCTGTTGTGGTTATAGTCTGAAGACACCAGCGGCTCAACGTTTACATCAAGTACCTTGGCCAGGTTTTTATCGGCGGCGATGGCATCAGTGATGGCTTTGTTGATGTCGTCTGCTGTCACATCCTTGCTGGCGGTGAAAGTCAGGTCAACCAGCGACACGTTGGCAGTCGGTACGCGTACGGCCATACCATCGAACTTGCCTTCCAGGGCCGGAACAATTTTACCCACCAACGCAGCCGCGCCGGTCTTGGTCGGGATCATGTTCAGCGCGGCGGCGCGGGCGCGGTACAGGTCTGAGTGATAAACATCGCTCAGGCGCTGATCGTTGGTGTAGGAGTGAATCGTGGTCATCAAACCACTTTCAATGCCAACGGCGTCGCTCAGCACCTTGGCGACCGGGGCCAGGCAGTTGGTGGTGCAGGAGGCGTTGGAAATCACCGTCATGTCGCTGGTTAGAACGCTGTCGTTCACACCGAATACCACGGTGGCATCCACGTCCTTGCCCGGTGCAGAGATGATCACCTTCTTGGCACCGGCGGTAATGTGCTTGCTGGCGCTGGCTTTGTCGACGAACAGACCGGTGCACTCGTACACCACATCAATGTTCAGTTTGCTCCACGGCAGGTCGGCCGGGTTACGCTCGGAGAAGATGCTGATCTTGTCGCCGTTGACGTACAGGGCTTCGTTGTCTGAAGTCACCTCGAAACCGAAGCGGCCATGCACGGTGTCGTACTTGGTCAGGTGTGCATTGGTGTTGGAATCACCCAGGTCGTTGATGGCAACGATCTCGATCGGGTAGTCCTTGCCAGCCTGGTTGGCTTCATACAAAGCGCGCAGAACATTGCGGCCGATGCGGCCATAACCATTAATAGCAACGCGGATCTTGGACATGGTGTGCTCCTTAGCGTTAATGAGGCGGTTTTGGGGCCACCGCCGGATTTATTGGAATTTTGTGGCCGGTCGAAGCCAGGCGTCCCGGGACGCTATTGCATGGCCCGACCGGACCAGGACAGGCACTCTCGTACTCTCGAGCGACTGGCTGAATTCATTGTCTGGTCTGTTTACCGTGTCACGGCAGTACGGCACGGTTCGCTGATCACCCAGTCTAGTGGGAGAGTTGCGGTGTAGCTAACTTTCATAGTTATACAACAAAACGCGCGTATTCTGCCAGCATCCGGTCTGTTTTCACAGTTATTTGTAGTTTTATTACATGTTTGGCGGTGCGAAACCGACGTCAGATCGGCATAAAGGGGGCGTCGCTGGCACGCAACGACACCAAAACGAAAGTACCAGGTGGGCTATTCGCTGTCGGGCGACTTGAAGCGGGTATCGGCCAGGGCAGCCTTGATGCGTTTCAGATGACTCTGGAATTCAGGGCCGTGTTTGAGGATAACGCCAGTGGCAAGTACGTCGATGATGGTCAGATGCACAATGCGCGAGGTCATGGGGGTATAGATGTCGGTATTCTCCGGGCTGTCGACGCCAAGCAGAATATGGCTCTCTTCTGACAGTGGCGTGTGCGGCTGGGTGATGGTGATCACCGTGGCACCGGATTCACGCGCGATGCGGGCGGTCTCCACCAGCGCTATGGTGCGGCCGGTATTGGAGATAATGATGACCACATCACCGGGTTTGGTGGCGGCCGCGGCCATGCGTTGTTGCAACACATCGATATAGGCAACACAGGGCGTGTTTAGCCGGAACAGCTTGTGCTGGGCATCCATGGCCACGCTGCCGGAAGCGCCAAGGCCGTAGATTTCAATACGCCGGGCCTGGGCCAGGGCGTCGACGGTGCGGCTGAGCGCGTTGGGGTCGATGGAGCGCTTGGCGTCGCTGATGGCGCTCATCGTCGCCTCGAAAATCTTGCTGCTGTACTCCTCAACGTTGTCGCTGGATTCAACATTGCGATTGACGTAGGGCGTACCTGTGGCCAGGCACTGAGCCAGTTTTAGCTTGAAATCGGGAAAGCCGGTGCAGTCGAGGCTGCGGCAGAAGCGATTGACGGTTGGTTCCGAGACGTTGGCGGCTTTGGCGAGGCTGGCAATGCTGGAGCGAATCGCTTTGTTCGGATCTTCAAGGATGACATTGGCCACCTTGCGCTCGCTTTTGCTCAGGCAGCTCGGGTTGGACTTGAGACGCTCCAGAATGTTTACAGACATGAACAGACAATCCTTGGTTGATTGCTTGGGGTGCTGCAGCCGCGCCAACCCCCAGGGTTGAGTGTTCGCGATTGTAGGGAATTCAACCCGCTGGCGAAAGCACACTGTGTGACTATCTTCTCTGGGGAGCCACACCAGCCGCTGAAAATGTCACCATTGCGACCTATTATGGTCGCTACTCACATTGTTGTAAAATTACAAATATGGGCGACATGGGGCTTTATTTCCCGTAAAATTGAAAATAAATTACAACACGGTGAGCGTGCCCGGGTGATATTCCCGGGTGTTTAGGCCACCGGAATGGCATTTGACCTGGAGTGATCTATGCAACACAACACGACCTGCTACCCTTGCAACGTCGTCATTTTCGGCGGCAATGGCGATCTGGCCATACGCAAATTGTTACCCGCGCTGTATAACCTCGATCGTGGTGGTTACTTGTGCGAGGGCACTCAGGTCATCGGCGCTTCCCGGACTGACCTCGGCCGTGATGGCTACATCGAGATGGTCCGCCAGGGCATCGATGAGTTCGGCGATCCGGACTGCTGGGATGAAGCCGTCTGGGAGCGGTTTAAAGCCCGTCTCAATTACGTCGCTGTCGACGCGCGCAACCTCGACAGCTTCAAGCTGCTGAAAAAAGCATTGGGCAAATCCTTTACCCAGAACGACACCGTCTATTATATGTCGACCGCGCCGGACTTTTTCGGCGACATAACCGACAACCTAGCATCAGCAGGATTGGTGAGTGACCGTACGCGCGTCGTCATGGAAAAGCCCATTGGCAAAAGCCTGGAATCTTCCAAGACGATTAACGACTCTGTTGCTCGCTCGTTCGCCGAGAAAAACATCTACCGGATCGACCATTACCTCGGCAAGGAAACCGTGCAGAATCTGCTCGCGGTGCGCTTTGCCAATGCGTTGTTCGAACCGGTTTGGACCAACGCACACATCGATAACGTGCAGATCACCGTGGCGGAAACCGTGGGCGTGGAAGGCCGCTGGGGTTATTACGACGACTCCGGCGCGCTGCGCGACATGATTCAGAACCATTTGCTGCAGCTGCTCAGCCTGGTGGCCATGGGGGTGCCGGTGTCGCTGGATGCCGAAGCGGTGCGGGCAGAAAAGCTCAAGGTGCTTAAATCGCTGAAGAAAATGTCGGTCGACCGGGTACGGCGCAATACCGTGCGGGCGCAATACACAGCCGGCAATATGGATGGCCGTAAAGTCCCGGGTTATAAAGAAGAAGAGGGCGGTGTGCCCGGCTCACAAACCGAGACCTTTATTGCCATTCGTGCCGACATTCATAACTGGCGCTGGCGCGGTGTGCCATTTTACTTGCGTACCGGCAAGCGGTTGCCCACCCGGTACAGTGAAATTGTGATTCAATTCAAGGACGTGCCGCATTCCATTTTCCCGGGAACGGCCAATATGAGTCCGAACAAGCTGGTGATTCGATTGCAGCCGGAAGAATCTATCCAGCTGTATATGATGAACAAGTTGCCGGGCCTGGGCGAGGGGATGGAAGTAACCCCGGTGACCTTGAACCTGACGCTGCCCGACCGCATCGCGGATTCGCGGGTGCCCGAAGCCTATGAACGCCTGATTCTGGATGTGATTCGCGGCAATTCGACTTTGTTCGTACACCGCGATGAAGTCGAAGCGGCCTGGGTCTGGGCCGATGCCATTCTGGACAGCTGGGCAACAGAAACGGTGGACCCTCATGCCTACCCGGCCGGAAGCTGGGGCCCGCAGGCGGCGTTTGAACTGGTGGCGCGCGATGGTCGCAGCTGGCACGAAACGAACTAAGGAGTCTGGACAATGACCATGACACAACACGACTTTGACAGCCGGGAAGCCCTGACAGAAGCCCTGGCCGGTGAGATTCTTACCCGGCTAAAAGCCGACATCGACGCGAACGGCGAAGCCGGGTTGGCGGTATCGGGCGGGCGCACGCCCGTGGCCCTGTTTCAGACGCTGAGCCAGGCCGACCTCGACTGGCGCAAGGTGACCATAACCCTGGTGGATGAACGCTGGGTAGAACCCGATCATGACGACAGTAATGAAAAGCTGGTGCGAACGCATTTGTTGCAAAACAAGGCCGCAGATGCGCGTTTTATAGCGCATAAGACTGCCGCAGAGTCGCCATTCGAAGCCGAGTCGGAACTGAACAAGGCGCTGGCTGTTTTACCGGATGTGCTCACCGTTACCGTGCTGGGTATGGGCGAAGATGGCCACACCGCCTCTTTCTTTCCGGGGGCTGATACACTCGATAAAGCCCTCGATACTGAACAGCACAGCGATTGCTGTGCGGTCGTCCCAAAAACAGCGCCGCACCCGCGCATGACGCTGACACTGCCACGTATTTTGCGCAGTGAATGGATCGTATTGCACCTGACCGGCGACGGTAAAAAACCCGTGCTTGAAGCCGCGCTCGGTGACGGGCCGGTTACCGAGTTGCCGGTGCGTAGCGTGCTTAACCAAAACCAGACACCGGTGTCGGTGTACTGGGCCGAATAAGGGTCGTTGGAAGTGGCACCGGGACACTGTTGATGACCACCGTCGCGTAACCGGGATGGTCGATTAACTGGTCTTTAGCCACTTTCAAAACTGGAGTTGACTATGAACACTGAATTGAACCGCGTCACTGAACGCATCATCGAACGCAGTCGCGCCTCGCGCCAGTTGTATCTGTCGCGCATGAAACACGCAGGCGATAACATTCCGGACCGCAAGCAGCTCAGCTGCGGCAATCTGGCCCATGGCTTTGCCGCCTGCACGGAAACCGAGAAAAACACCATCAAGATGATGAACGCCGCCAACCTCGGCATCGTCACCGCCTACAACGACATGCTCAGTGCGCATCATCCGTACGAGCGTTTTCCGGGCATCATCAAGGCCGCTGCCCGCGAAATGGGCTGTACGGCGCAGGTTGCGGGTGGCACCCCGGCGATGTGCGACGGCGTGACTCAGGGTCAGCCGGGCATGGAACTGAGCCTGTTTAGCCGCGACAACATTGCCATGTCGGCTGGCATTGGCCTGTCACACAACATGTTTGATGCGGCATTGTATCTGGGTGTCTGCGATAAGATCGTACCGGGCCTGGTGATGGGCGCTTTGCGCTTTGGCTATTTGCCCACGGTGTTTGTACCGGCAGGCCCTATGCCATCCGGTTTGCCCAACAGCGAAAAAGCCCGTGTTCGGCAGGAATATGCGCAGGGCAAGGTCGGGCGCGATGCGTTGCTGCAAGCTGAATCAGATTCCTATCACAGTGCCGGTACCTGTACCTTTTACGGCACCGCCAACACTAACCAGATGCTGATGGAATTCATGGGCCTGCATTTGCCTGGCAGCAGTTTTGTTAATCCGGAAAACAGCATGCGCGATGCGCTGACCCGTGAAGCCACACAGCAGGCGGTGCGCATCACCAAGCAGAACGGTCAGTACACACCGCTCTATGATGTGCTTACCGAGAAAGCCTTTGTTAATGGTTTGGTTGGGTTGCTCAGCACGGGTGGTTCCACCAATCTGACCATTCACCTGATCGCCATGGCACGCGCCGCCGGTATTATTCTGACCTGGGAAGATTTCTCTGATCTGTCTCGTGCAGTGCCGTCGCTGGCGAAGGTGTATCCCAACGGTATGGCCGACGTGAACCACTTCCATGCCGCCGGTGGCCTTGGCTATCTGATCGGTGAACTGCTCGACGGTGGCTTGCTGCACGATGATGTCAACACCATCATGGGACAGGGCTTGCGCAACTACACGCTAGAACCTTTTCAGGAAGGCGATGAGATCGTGTTCAAACCGGGCGCTGGCAAGTCGCTCAATGAAGACATCGTTCGCCCGGTCAGTAACCCGTTCAGCCCTGAAGGTGGCCTGCATGTTATTAAAGGCAACCTGGGCACCGGCGTTATTAAAGTATCCGCCGTAAAAAAAGAGCATCAGCACATTGAAGCCCCGGCGGTCATCTTTGAGAGCCAACACGATTTGCAGGCGGCGTTTGAGGCTGGCGATCTGAACAGAGATTGTGTGGTTGTAGTTCGCTTTCAGGGGCCAAAAGCCAACGGCATGCCCGAATTGCATAAACTGACTCCGCCACTTGGCGTGTTGCAGGATGAAGGCTACAAGGTGGCGCTGGTTACCGACGGCCGCATGAGTGGCGCCTCCGGCAAGGTGCCCGCCGCGATTCATCTCTCGCCAGAGGCCAGTGAGGGCGGTCCGCTTGCTCGCGTTCAGCCCGGCGACATGATTAAACTCAACGCCCATACCGGTGAGTTGAACATTCAAGTCGACCCGGCTGAATTCGCCGCGCGCACCCCGGTGTTGGGTGATCTTTCGGCCAATCAGTTCGGCGTGGGCCGAGAGCTCTTTGGCCATATGCGCAGTGCGGTCAGCACCGCAGAAGAGGGTGCAACCGTATTCCGGTTTGAAGATTCCGAGGTAAGCAATGGTTGAATACGGACTGGTCGCTGACATTGGCGGCACCAATGCACGCTTTGCTCTGGCACCGATCAAGCATTTCGATCCTCTGGTCGGGTTGCCTCTAACCGAGCAGGATCTGGTCGCCGTGGCTGCGCTGAATGGCGCCGAATACGAGACCATAGCCGATGCGATTCTGGCCTATCTGGCAGGACCGGCATCCGGTTACGACCGGCCTCAACACTCGGTGATGGCGATCGCCTGTCCAACAGATCAGGACCAGATCACCATGACCAACCATACCTGGTCGTTCAAAGTCAGCGAGCTGAAAGCCACGCTCGGTTTTGAAACCCTGGTGTTTGTGAACGACTACAACGCCCTGGCCAATGCCATCCCCCAGCTCGGCAGCGATGGCCTGGTGAAAGTTGGGCGTGGCGAAGCCGTACAGGGTTTGCCGATGGCAGTGACCGGCCCGGGAACCGGTCTTGGCCTGGCGGGCCTGGCTTTTGGCGAATGCGGTCCGGTGACTTTGCAGGCTGAAGGAGGGCATGCTCACTTCGCGCCCACCGATGACGTCGAAATTGGCATCCTGAGTTACCTGCTTACCAAATATGAACGGGTATCGATTGAGCGACTGGTGTCAGGTATGGGTATCGAGAACATATACCAGGCGCTGTGTCATCTGCGCGGCGTGGCGGCAGAAAGCCTGAAAGCACCCGATATTTCGGCGCGTGCACTGGATAAAACCAATGCTCTGTGCGAAGAAACACTGGCTCGTTTTTGCGCCATTTTGGGCAGCTATGCCGGTGATGTTGCGCTGACACTGGGCGCCAAAGGGGGAGTGTATATTTCTGGCGGCATCGTACCGCGGTTTCTGACTTATTTTCAGGCCAGCCAGTTCCGCTCCCGGTTCGAGGCCAAAGGTCGGTTAAGTGGCTTTAACCAGCCGATTCCCACTTACGTCGTCGTTGCCAGACAGCCCGGTTTACTGGGGTCGGCAGCGGTATTGAATCATCGATTGAATAAAGTAACCGCCTGACCGGTACACAACACCGGAATGGGGTACTTCCCGTTTTAGCAGAGAGAAGATTATGACCTATCAAGTCCAGGAAATTCTTGAACGTGCCTTCCCGGTTATGCCGGTGCTGGCCGTTAGCCGTGTTGAAGATGCTGTGCCACTGGCCCGTGCCCTGAAAGCGGGCGGACTGACGGTACTGGAAGTCACCTTGCGCACCAGTGCGGCGATCGACGTGATTGCCGAAATGAAAAAAGTAGACGGCATTATTGTGGGTGCTGGCACCGTCACGCGGGTTGATCAGTTGAAGCAACTGGAAGCCATTGGTGCCGATTTTGCGATTAGCCCCGGGGCGACCCCCCGGCTGCTCGAAGCCGGTCAGCAAACTTCAATGCCGTTTTTGCCCGCCATCGCCAGTGTGTCGGAAATGATGCAGGGGCTGGAAATGGGTTATGAACATTTCAAATTCTTCCCGGCAGCCGCATCGGGTGGCGTGTCCGCACTCAAGGCGTTTGCCGGCCCTTTCCCGGATGTTCAGTTTTGCCCGACCGGAGGCATTTCCGTCAACGATTTTACTCAGTACCTGGCGCTGCCCAATGTGGTCTGTGTCGGTGGCTCCTGGATAGTACCTGCCGATGCCCTGAATCAGGGCGACTGGGACCGCATTGAGCAGCTTGCTCGTGAAGCCTGTGAGCTGGCGAAGCAGTCGTAGCCTCCTTCGGTTTAAAGAGTGATGAGCGCTGTACCCGTTCGGCATGAAGGTTGCGGAATGGGTCGTTGTACTGCCCCATCCTGGAGTGTCAGTGTATGACCGAAGCCACTAGCGAACTGGGCGCCAATGAGCGCCTTGATCAGTATTTCGATGAAGTTTACGCGACCATTCTGAGTCGGCAGGATGCCAATACCGGTCTGTTTCCGGCCAGTACGGACGTAAACGGGCACGGTGATTACACCGATGCCTGGGTGCGGGATAACGTCTATTCGGTGCAGGCAGTCTGGGGCTTATGGCTCGGGTATCGCCGTTCCAACCATAACCCGGGGCGAACCGAATACCTGGGCGACTGCGTAACCCGGCTGATGCGGGGCCTGCTGAACTCGATGCTGCGTCAGTCGCACAAGGTGGAGCGCTTCAAGTACACCCAGAACCCGATGGATGCACTGCACGCCAAATACGGTACCCAGAGTGGTGACGTAGTGGTCGATGACGACAAATGGGGTCACCTGCAACTGGATGCCACCTCGATTTTTCTATTGATGTTGGCCCAGATGACACGCTCCGGTTTGCGGCTGATACACACGGTCGACGAAGTGAATTTCGTTCAGAACCTGGTCTGGTACATTGGCCGAGGCTATCGCACACCGGATTACGGCATCTGGGAGCGCGGCAACAAAATCAACAATGGCCATGTTGAAATCAACGCATCTTCGGTAGGTATGGTAAAGGCCGCCCTGCAGGCAATGCGTGGTTTGAACCTGTTGCATGACGCCCACAGCTATCGGGGCGTGATTCATGTGGTACCGGACGAGATTGCCCGTTGCCGAACCACCCTGGAAAACCTGTTACCGCGAGAATCCTTGTCCAAGGAAGTCGATGCCGCCTGTTTGTCGGTTATCGGCTACCCGGCTTTTGCCGTAGAAAAAAAGAGCCTGGTGAACACCACCCGTGAGCACATCCTGGACAAGCTGGCCGGCCGCTACGGCTGCAAGCGTTTTTTGCTCGATGGCCACCAGACCGTTCTTGAAGATCACAACCGGTTGCACTACGAACCGGAAGAATTGCGCAATTTCGAAAACATAGAATCAGAGTGGCCGCTGTTTTTTGCCTTTCTGTATCTGGACGCGCTGTTCGCCGGAGACATGAAATGCAGCGACGATTACCGCCAAAAGCTGGATGAACTGCGCGTCGAAAAAGACGGTCTATTGCTGTTGCCGGAACTGTATTACGTCGACCAGGATCACATTGATGCAGAACGCGCCGACCCCGGTAGCCAGCCACGCGTTGCCAATGCCAATGTCCCCCTGGTGTGGACTCAATCGCTCTATGTACTCGGGTGCCTGGTGCATGAAGGCCTGGTCACAACGGATGAACTCGATCCGGTGGCGGCGCACCAACGCATCGGTCGCAAACAGCGGTCGCCGGTTTTGGTTGGGTTGTTGGCGGAAAACGATTCGGTGAAAGATCGACTGGCCGCGCGCGGCCTTTGGTCGGAGACCGTCGATCAGTTGGACCCGGTACGGGTATTACCACCGCTGGAACTGGCGCGGGTATTTAACGTGGTCGGTCAGAACCGGACGCTGGGGTTAACCGGTCGCCCGCAACGCCGGCCGCGATCACTGGCCACCGCACAACTCTACCAATTGGGCGGTGAAAGCTGTGTGTTTCTGCCCCAGTTTCAGAATCGGGATACCTTTTATCTGGCGTCTGATAACCGCTTGTTATGCGAGAAAGTGCAGGCTGAGTTGAAGTACATCAGCCGGCACTGGAACCAGGATAAACAACCATTGATGATGCTGTACCTGACCGAAACCATGACCTCGGCGATGGATGCCGATGCCGTCTTCGATCTGGTGGCGGAACTGACCGGTGGTACCTGCAACGGCGTGACCGTGCGTACCGGCCCCCTTCTTAAACTGCTGGATGACGTCGGTACAGAACGCATCGATGATCTGAACGATTATTACGTACCCGATGCACTGAGCCTGGTTAGACTACGCCGCAAAAACTGGCTACCCAACGCAGACCATTGCCAGCCGTCGCAGCCTACTGCCCTGTCACTGCTGGAACCGGCAGAAAGTCTTGAGCAGCAACGTTACCGCTTGCAGCAAAGCACTAATCTGCGCGAACAGATGGACATCGTGACCGACTGGGCACAGGTGCACGGGCTTGATTTCGAGCCGGGTCTCGGCCCGAGAGTAACCGTCAAAGTATTGCTGGAAGAGGTGTACCGCAAAGCCGGTTGTCGCCATGAATGGAGCGTACTGCGCAAGGCTGCTGGTGTGCTCGGCAAATACTGGGGTGGCCTGGAAGACTCGGTGGCGGAAATCCTGGCGCGTCAGCGAATTATCAATGTAGGCCGGGCCTATTCGGATCAGGGGCTGATTCGCATGCCGCTCAGTAATCGCGACACCCTGGCGCTGATTCGTCAGAACTGCGGCGCTGATGTACGCGAGGCTATTCTGAACCAGGAAATACTGGTGATTCTATCGGTCATTATGCGCGGCGAGCCTGAGTTGTTCGACGGCATGATGACCATTCGACCCGGCCATCTGGCTCAGTTGATGATGGGCCGCTTTGCCCTGGAAGCGGCGCTGGAACCCGATCAGGCCTTTGAACGCCTGGCGGCGATGAGCCCGTTCGATATTCAGACCCGGATACGGGATATTCTGGAAAGCTACACCGAGGAGGTGGGGCGGCTGTTTTCCACCGAAGCTCTGCATTTGCGCAGTGTACCCGGTGTGCTGCACCGTGCCGATACATCCTTGGCTGGTCTATCGGCAGCTGCGCTTGATAGCGAAGTGACGGACTGGCATACCTGGCGCGAAGAGCAGGGGGTGATGCCACGCTTTGCTGAATCTTTCCATCAGCGGCTCTGGTCGGTTTTGCAGCAATGCCCGGGCATTGTGTTGGGCGACCGGTTTGATCCCCACAGTCGGCTGCAAAGTGATCTGGTGACCAGTCATATGACCGGAGGCGAACCTCAGTTTGCACAGTTGGTGGAGCGTCTGCTGAGCCATATTGAGAGTCCGGCTTACCGCCAGATGTCGGTTGAGGCATTGGCAGCCCTGATCGCTTTTGCCGAGGCGAACCCGGCGTTGGAACTGAACGATTTTGTGATTCTGGACGTGGTGATCTCACACGCGGTACGACTGAGTTGGCAGCAAGACCATGCCGGTCAGGCTGAAGCCTATAATCAGTTTCGGGGCGAAGCCTGGCAGGGGTTTTACCGGACGCCGCCTGAGTCGGTCCGCTACTGGCTGCTGGAATCGCTGACCTATCTGGTTGAGCATGCGCCGGAAATGGCCTGACAGGGTAAGTCCATAGCCGTTCCATTCCGTGCCGGAATTCCTCCTGATGTAAAATCCTTCCGGTACGGGGCAGTCTGAAAGCGAAAACCGGGTTCAGGGTCGCTACACTGGGTAGATCGGTGGCCGGGCCGGGAAGTTCATGCGACGCGAACAGTCATCAGAGTTAGCGCATGAGGCACTCGCTCCCGGTCAGGTTTGCACGGCACTTTGACTGAGGTTTCTATGGCGAATTCGGAGCTGGTCTGCAAGCTTGCTCACTTGCGAAATATATCCTCCACCTTTCAGGACTACCGCGGCGCCACCACGGCAGTCGATGTGGCCAATATAGAGCGTATTCTCGCCGCCATGGGTTACGACCTCGACGATGATGCCGGGCTGGGGCGGCGGGCAACACACCTCGACCAGCATCCATGGCAGCACCGTCTGGAGCCGGTGGTCGTTATTAACCCATTGCGTGGACACAGCCTCAACCTGTATCTGACCGGGGCAGAGCGCGACCGGACCGGATACTGGCGTGTCGATTTCGAACACAATCTGCCCGCCCAGGAAGGGCGCTTTGAGCCAACTGATCTGGTGCAAACCGGTGACTACTGGATTGGCGATACGCTCTATCTGCGCCTGGAATTACCCCTGCCGGACGACCTGCCTACGGGCTACCATCGCATCAGTTTGTCGCTGGCTGGCAAAGCCGACGAGACCGCGCTGATCGTCACCCCGGCCACCAGCTTCCAGCCGGACACCATGGCCCGCGGTGACCGTATATGGGGCACCGCCATTCAGTTGTATACCCTGCGTTCAGCCAACAACTGGGGCATGGGTGATTTTGGCGATCTGGCCGAGTTGGTGGATACCCTGGCCGACCAGGGCGCCGACGTTATCGGCTTGAATCCGATCCATTCGCTGTATCCGATCAGCCCGGAACACGCCAGCCCCTACAGCCCGTCGAATCGCAGTTACGTTAACCCCCTGTACGTTGTGATTGAGCAGGTGCTTGAATACCCGAGGGCCACTGAACTGCAAAAGACGATGTCCGGCGCGGATAAACAAGCCGAACTGGCGCGCCTGCGTGACCAGGCTCAGGTCGATTACACCGGTGTCAGTGCGCTTAAATACCGGGCCCTGTCAGACCTGTATCAGGTGTTCAGGCGCGACCATTTGGGGCAGGGCACCGAACGGGATCTTGCGTTCAGGGCGTTTGTCGAGCAGCAAGGCGAGCCGTTGCGTGAACATGCCACCTTTGAGGCCCTGCTGGCTCATTTTCGCAAACAGGATCCCATGGCCTGGGGTTGGCCATGCTGGCCGCAAGACTATCAGAATCATCACAGTCAGGCGGTGCAGGCGTTTGCCGACGAACATGACGACGACATTAGCTACTACCAATATCTGCAATTTGTGGCCGACGAGCAGCTCCAGGCGGTTGATCGCCAGGCGAAAGGTCGCGGCATGCGCATTGGTTTGTACCGGGATCTCGCCGTGGGTGCAGACCGCGGCGGGGCCGAAGTCTGGGGCAACCGTGAAAGCTTCTGCCTGAATGCTGCTGTTGGTGCGCCGCCGGATGCCCTGGGCCCCAATGGTCAGAACTGGGGTTTGCCGCCCTTTGACCCGATCAAATTGAAGGCCGAAGGCTACCATTCCTTTATCACCCTGTTGCGCAACAACATGCGCGCCTGCGGTGCCCTGCGCATCGACCACGCCATGTCGCTGTTGCGGCTCTGGTGGTGCCCGCCGGGCGAATCGGCGGCCTATGGCGCCTACGTCTATTACGATCTGTACGACCTGCTCGGCATTCTGAACCTCGAATCGCAGCGCAATCAGTGCATGGTTATCGCCGAGGACCTGGGCACCGTGCCGGATGAAGTCATCGAAACCTTCCCGCGCGCCCAGCTTTATTCCAACAAGGTGTTTTATTTCGAAATGTCCGATGGTGTGTGCACCGCGCCGGAAGACTACGCCGAACGGGCACTCGCCATTGTCTGTAACCACGACATGCCGACGGTGTACGCCTTCTGGGCTATGTCTGATCTGGACCTGCGCCAGCAACTGGGCATGTTTGCCAGCGAGGCAGACTTCCAGGGTGAGCGTAAAGCCCGTTCCCATGCCAAACAGGCCATTCTTGATGCTCTGGTGCACTACCAACGCCTGCCAGAAGGCGTCTCCTCCGACGCAGAGCAGGTGCCGGAGATGACATTGCCACTGTGCCTGGCCATTCACGAACACCTGGCCACCTGCCGGTCACAAATTGTAGCGGTTCAGTTGGAAGACCTGATGCTGATCAATGCACCGGTCAACATCCCAGGAACCAGCGATGAATACCCTAACTGGCGCAGAAAACTGACTAAACCGCTGGCCGAATTGTTCGCTGACCCGGCAATTGAGACGTTTTGTCAGCGGCTGAACCAAGTACGGGGTGGTGGTTAACGCCCATTCCAGAGCGGTTTGTAAGTAAAATACAGCGTTAGTGCCGGATTCGTACTTGCATTTGGTAGTATTATTACGTCTATAATGGGGACATTCGTCGGATGAGTCGGATTTGCCTGTAAGAAAACTACAAAGGCGCTCGAAGCATCCATTTTGCCCCGGCACTGGGTTCGTATAACGACAAAAATGAGTGGAAGCTGATGGCTAGCATAAAATTTGACAACGTTGTGAAGAGCTACGGCGACGTAGACATCATCAAGGGTCTCGATCTGGAGATCCGCGACAAAGAATTCATGGTTCTGGTTGGTCCGTCTGGCTGTGGTAAATCGACCACGCTGCGCATGATCGCCGGTCTGGAAGAAATTACTGACGGCAGTTTGTATATCGGCGACCGGGTGGTTAACAACGTACACCCCAAAGACCGCGACGTTGCCATGGTATTCCAGAGTTACGCCCTGTACCCGCACATGTCGGTTTATGAAAACATTGCTTTTGGTCTGCGCCTGCGCAAGTTGCCCAAAGACGAGATTGATCGTTTGGTCAGCGAAGCCGCCGACACACTCGGGCTGACGCCACTGCTGGATCGTAAGCCCAAGGCTCTGTCGGGTGGTCAGCGTCAGCGGGTTGCACTGGGTCGTGCCATTGTGCGCAAGCCTTCTGTCTTCCTGTTTGACGAGCCATTGTCGAACCTCGATGCCGAGCTTCGGGTACACATGCGCGCTGAAATTGCCAACCTGCAAAAGCGTCTGGCCATTACCTCGGTTTATGTAACCCACGATCAGGTTGAAGCCATGACCATGGGTGATCGTATCGCCGTTTTGCACGATGGTAACCTGCGCCAGGTAGGTACCCCGCTGGACCTGTACGACAGCCCGCAAAACGTCTTTGTGGCGCAGTTTATCGGTACGCCCAACATGAACATCCTGAAAATGACGGTGTCTGACGACGGTACTCAACTGGTGCATCCAGACATCACCTACAATACGCCGGACGCCTGGAAAGCGGCTATCAATGACCGTAAAGGCAAGATGGTTTACGTGGGTTTCCGTCCCGAGCATATTCGTGCCGCGGGCGAACACGACTGGACCAACGTTGCCGAGATTAAAGCCAAAGCACAAATCGTCGAAACCCTGGGTCACGAAGTGGTCGTGCATTCCAAACTGACCAATGATGACAAGTCCATCGTTGCTAAAATGGATGTGCACAAGACACCGAAGGTTGGCGATGATCTGGTGCTGTATGTGAACGCCGATAAACTGCACATTTTTGACGGTGAAACTACCAACCGTCTTTGAACGGTTAATCTCCAGAACAGCATCGCGTAGTAGACTATAAATAATAGCCTATAAGCAGTTCCCTATAAAAAGCCGGCTTTTAAGCCGGTTTTTTTGTTTCAGTTTCAGGAAACAGCCATGAAAATTCAGATTCACTCGCCGACTCACTACATTACCGATTTGCGCTATCCCTGGTCGAAGCACCTGACTCAGTGGCCGCCGGAGCTATTCGTAGAGGTAGCACGTGGTATCCATCGTAACGTTGTCCGGTTCATCAGCAATAAAGGCCGGGTTTATGCACTCAAGGAGTTAATGACACCCATCGCCCGCAACGAGTACAACTTACTGCGTGAAATGGAAGAGATGGGATTGCCCGTGGTCGAGCCAGTTGGTCTGGTGACGAACCGGGATGAAGGCGTCTCACAGGCACGGTCGAGCTTCGATCTGGTGGGCGACAGCATGGATATGGCTGGCCGGGCTCTGCTGGTAACGCATTATCTGGAAGGGGCGTTGCCCTACCGCATCATTATTCAACAGGGCATCACCGAGCAGCAGTTGGGGCAGATGCTGGATGCACTGGTTGAATTGTTGGCCCGGCTTCACCTCAGTGGCATCTATTGGGGTGACTGTTCAATGTCCAACACCTTGTTTCGGCGCGATGCAGGCTTAATGGCGGCTTACCTGGTCGACGCTGAAACCAGTGAGATTTACCCGACCCTGAGCGATGGCCAGCGCGCCTACGATCTGGAACTGGCGGAACTGAACCTGGCGGGTGATCTAATGGACCTGGAAGCCGCCGAGCAATTGCCAAAGGGGTCCGATCCGGTTGAGCTGGCTAATTCCGTTGTCGACCGATACCACAAGCTCTGGCAGGAACTGACCCACGACGAGATTTTCGAACCCGAAGACCAGTTCAAGATTGAGCAACGGGTTCGACGCCTGAATGATTTGGGGTTTGACGTCGAGGAGATGGAAATTACCACGCTCGATGACGGCCAACGTGTGCGTATGGTACCGCGCGTGGTTGAGCACTGGCATCACCGGCGTCGCCTGAACAGTTTGACTGGTTTGCAAGTTCAGGAGAATCAGGCGCGGCGTATGTTGAATGATCTCAGTCGTTACAAGGCGTTTTTGGCCGAGCACGAAGGGCGCGATGTGCCGGAAGCCGTCGCGGCCTATCGCTGGCTTTCAGAGGTTTTCAACCCAACTCTGCAAAGCATTCCCGGCGATCTGAAAGGCAGTCTGGATGACGCTGAAGTCTTTCATGAAATTCTTGAACATCGCTGGTATCTGAGCCAGGCCGCGGGGCGAGATGTTGGCCAGGCGGTTGCAACGGACGATTACATAAATACCGTGCTGAAACGTCGAAAAGCCGGCGATTTCAAAGCCGGTGATGATCCTTTTGTGAAAACTATCCAACGATAGCCAACAGTGCGTAACAGGCCTACTGGGAATCTGCAATACGATGCTGACGGACGGCTGACATCGGATAAAGACATCCTGGGCAGCGGCTGGGAGCTTGATCAGAACCAAATCGATACTGGATATGAGGTGGTTCTGACCAGCTCAGAACCCATGAGAATGGTGTCAGGGTGGGCCAGTATGATGCACAGGATCGGCTGTTCCAATATAAAGACAGCGAATATCGGTATACGGCTAACGGTGAGCTGACGGAAAAGTTGAACACCGACACGAGCGAAACCACCCAGTACAGCTACGATGCGCTCTCGAACCTACGACAAGTAACGCTGCCGGATGGCACCGAACTGGAGTACATAATCGATGGCCAAAACCGACGGGTTGGTAAACTCCGTAACGGAACCTTAGAACAAGGGTTCCTGTACCAGGGTCAGTTGAATCCGGTGGCGAAGTTGGATGGAAATAACAACATCGTCGCCCGGTTCGTGTACGACGATACAGTCAACGTTCCGAGTTACATGATCAAGGGCGGCACGAATTACTGCATAGTCAGCGACCACCTCGG